>JAGHBN010000187.1 GCA_021160985.1 Thermococcus sp. | reverse complement strand
ACATACTGGCGTGGGCGATAGTAAAACTGGAAGAGGGGATGGAAGGAAGAAAAGAGGGGCGGCTCAGCCGTACATGACTTCGTGCATCGCTATCTGCTGGGCGAGCCTCTTCTCCGAGCCGAGAACTTTGTCTATGGCATTCAGGAAGTCCTCCTGGGTTATGTATTCTCTCCTCTCCCGGATTGCGAACATTCCTGCCTCCGTCGCTATTGCCTTCAGGTCTGCTCCGCTCGCTCCCTCGGTCATCTCGGCTATGATGCGGAGGTCGACGCCCTTGAGGTTCATCTTCCTCGTGTGCACCTTGAGGATTTCCAGCCTTCCGCGGAAGTCTGGCAGCGGTACCTCTATGAGTCTGTCGAACCTGCCCGGTCTCAGCAAAGCGGGGTCAAGGATGTCCGGCCTGTTGGTGGCCGCGATGACCTTCACGTTCCCGCTCGGGTCGAAGCCGTCCATCTCTGCTAGGAGCTGCATCAGGGTTCTGTTGACCTCTCTCTCGCCGCCGGTGGTCTCGTCCATCCTTCTGGCACCGATTGCGTCTATCTCGTCGATGAAGATTATTGTGGGGGCCTTTTCCTTTGCCAGTTCAAAGAGCTCGTGGACAAGCCTTGCGCCCTCTCCTATGAACTTCCTGACAAGCTCGCTGCCGACGACTTTGATGAAAGTTGCGTTGACTTCGTGGGCGAGGGCCTTTGCCATCAGGGTCTTTCCACAGCCGGGCGGGCCGTAGAGGAGGACGCCCTTTGGCGGCTCGATGCCCACCTTTTCGAACAGCTCGGGGTGCTTGAGCGGGAGCTCGATAGCCTCTCTCAGCTCTCCTATCTGCTTCCCAAGACCGCCTATGTCTTTGTAGCTGACCGTGGGTCTTTCTATGACCTCAAAGCCGAGGACGCTCGGGTCCTTTTCGGTGGGCAGAAGTTCGACTATCGCCATGGTTCTCTGGTCAAGGGCCACTCTGGCTCCGGGCTTGAGTCCGTCTCGCTCTATCCAGGGGGCTATTCTAACCACAAAGCGCGGTCCGTTGTAGTTCTGGACGATCGCCCTGTCGTCGTCGAGGACCTCTATCAAAGTCCCCGCAAATGCAGGGGGCTGTCTGAGTCTTGACATCTCCATCCTCAGACGGGACAGCTCTCTCTCAAGCCTCTCTTTGTCAGCCTCAAGGGTCCTAACCTGCAATTCAAGCTGCCTTATTCTCCTCTTGAGGTATGTGATGTAATCATCGTACTCGTCAGGAGTTTTCACACCAACATCTTCGACCATAATCTCTCACCTCTCCATCTATGTTTTATCCCTCTTCGGCCTTTTTAACTCTATCCGTTCCGTTCGGTGCTCGGGGGTATACATCGTTCCCTCAATATGAACTCAATGTCCTTTCTGTGACGAAATAGGGTAGTAGGTGCTGTAAATGGCCACTTGCGAAATTCTTATTAACGTTGTGGTTCTTATATTTACCTGCATATACCAAGGGTGTGGTATAATGAGGGTGGAAATCAAGTTCAGGCCTGGAGGGGAGGATACGGTTCTCCCGTTTAATTACAACTATGACGTTTATAGTCAGCTAGTGGAGAAAATGAGCCTCATCTCTCCAGAGCTTGCCAAGGAGGTCGAAACGAGTCACGTTGACCTCTTCACGTTCTCGAGGATAATGGTCAGAAAGAGAGAACTCATCCCTGACAGGGGAATAAAGGTTCTTTCCGACGACGTTTCACTCTACGTCTCTTCATCGTCGGCTGAACTCATTAAAGCAATTGTGGAAGGCTTTATAGATGATCCTGTTCTTCAGGTGGGGGACGCGGTGTTCATAGTCGAGAACGCCAAGGTTCTTAGGGAGCCCCGCATCGGGAGGGAAGTTCTGTTCTCCACGCTAAGCCCCGTCATGGTAAGAACCGTCAAGCTCAGCGGGGACAGGATGAAGATATGGGACTTATATCCCAGTGAGGATGCCTTCTTTGACAAGCTCAGGAAAGTAATGCTGATGCGGTATTCCACTATAGTTGGAGAGATGCCGGAGGATAGGGAGTTTTCCCTCGACGTGATCAAGTTCAAGCCCGTCAGAATCCTCGTTAGGGACACGTATTACAGGGGGTCTCTGATGATATTCAAATACAGGGGCTCCAAGGAGATCGCCCAGTTCGGGTACGACAATGGGTTTGGTGAGAAGACGAGGTACGGGTTTGGAATGGTCAAAGTGATAGATGAAGAGCCAGCGCGGTAACGCCTAGCAGCAGCTCAATGAGCCACACCACCGCCACCAGCTTTGGCTCGGTGACTCTGATCCTTCTCATTATAAAACCCAGCAGGCTTGGGTACGGCGGGGCTTTTAGGGTTCCGTCCTCGAGCACAACCGTTCTTCCGTGTTTTCTGACCCCAAAGCGGACGCCTGTTGCTTTCATCACGAAATCGATGAAGTGGGGCACCAGGAGGATCGCCGCGTAAAACTCGGCCTTTCCCAGTATCCCGACGAGTCCTATAAGGGCGCCGAGGCTCAAAGTCCCCGTGTCCCCAGGAAAGACCCTTGCGGGGTAGCGGTTCCACACCAGGAATGCGAAGGCCCCTGCGCTTCCGGTTAGGGCAAGTATTCTCGCAGGCCCGTCGGTGAGGAGAGCGAGGAAGAGGAGCGCTATCCCGGAAGTCCCGACTTCAAGCCCGTTGAAGCCCGCCAGCATGTTCACGAGATTTGCCGAGCCTGTAACAAAAAGGACTGCAAAGATGGAGTAGATAACACCCAGGTTCAGTGTTAGTCTTGGAAGTTCCACTGTGGGGTTTGCTTTTGCCGTGAGGAGGGGTATGGATACGAGGAGCGAAAGAATGACCTTGTGAAGCTGTCTCAGGGAGGTTAGGTCGTCTATTGCTCCAAGCACTCCGAACAGGAGGAAAACCGGAAGAAGCCACTCGGGGAGACCTTCTATGAAAACTCCGGCGATTCCAATCCCGATTATTAGAGCCAGCCCTCCCATCTCAGCGACCTCTGGCTGCCCGGGCTTGTGGATGTCTCTCCCCACTATTCCGGCGTTCTTCATTCTGGCCGCTATGTATGGGGTCAGGATGAGGGTTACAGTTAAACCTATAAGCGGGGGGAGCCACATCATAGTAACGACACCTGGGAACTCTTGGAGCTTTGGAAAATAAACCCTTCGGTGAAAGAGATGGACTTGAAGGCAGTGGTGTTTGACCTCGATGGGACACTCATAGGCGCCCCCAAACCGTTCGTCCAGCTCAAGGAAGAGCTGGCAGAGATGCTCCGTGAGAGGGGAATTCCCGAGGAGCTGATCGGTGACCTCACCCCGATGTACGAGAGCCTGCTGAGAATTGCAGAGGGGACTGAAATTCCCTTTGAGGAGCTTCACTCCCTTCAGGTCGGTCTTGAAGTCGATCGAATCAGGGAGAGTTATCCTTTTGAGGGTACAAGGGAGCTCCTTGATTTTCTAAGAGAAAAGGGAATCAGACTCGCCCTTATGACCCGGAGCTCCAGGGAAGCTGCCATAACAGCTTTGAAGACCCACGGCCTCCTCGACTACTTTGAGGTGGTTTCCGCGAGGGAGGACGTTCCCCCGGAGGAGCTCAAACCGAATCCAGGCCAGTTGAAGAAAATTTTGGACGCCCTCCGTCTGCCGCCATCAAAGGTTCTTGTTGTCGGCGACCACGGATACGACGTACTCCCTGCTATGAAGCTCGGAACTCTATCCGTTCTTATTACGGGACATTCGGAGGGCAGAATGACTTTTGACGTGGAGTCGGAGCCCACTTTCAGGGTTGAGAACCTCAAGGCCCTCAAAGAGCTGATTGAGAGGCTGCTCTCGACCTATGTAGTAGTGCCAGCTTACAACGAGGAGAAAACCCTCGGCGGAGTTTTAGATGACCTGCTCCGGTACTTCCGGAGGGAGGAGATTATAGTTGTGAACGACGGCTCAAGGGACAGGACAGAGGAGATAGCCCGCTCAAAGGGCGTTCATGTGCTGACACACCTAGTTAACCGCGGTCTCGGGGGGGCACTCGGTACGGGGATGGTCTATGCCCTCAGGAGGGGTGCGAGGCTGATAATAACCTTCGACGCCGATGGCCAGCACCTCGTTGAAGATGCGATCAGGGTAATGGCCCCAGTGGCTGAGGGGAGGGCAGACTTTGCAGTTGGTTCAAGGCTCAAGGGGGACACGAGCCAGATGCCCTTCCTGAAGAAGTTCGGAAATTTTGTTCTCGACACCATCACGGCAATTTTCGCGAGAAAGTTCGTGAGCGACAGTCAGAGCGGACTCAGGTGCTTTAACAGCGAGTGTGCCTCTAAGATCAGGATAACGTGCGACAGGTATGCCGTTTCGAGCGAGTTCATAATCGAGGCCTCAAAGGCGGGTTGCCGGATATCGGAGGTTCCAATAAGGGCCGTCTATACTGAGTACTCAATGAATAAGGGTACCAACGTGATGGAGGGTATTAAAATAGCCCTGAACCTGCTGTTTGACAAGCTGAGGTGATGAGGATGTATGCGGTTCAGTATATTAGCATCGTGATAATTTTTGCCCTGATGGCCTACGTGCTCGGGAAATACGGCAAAAAGGAGTTTGAGTGGGGCGACTTCCTCTTCTGGGAGGCCCTCCTGGTGGGTCTTCTCGTCGTGGCAATCTTTCCCCTGGAGATAGCGGACTTTGTGAAGGTCGTGCTTGGCCTCGGCAGGGGTCTCGATGCGCTCTTCGTTGTGGCCATCGGCCTTGCCTACATTCTCCTGTTCAGGGTTTACATGGCCGTTGACAGGACAGAGCGTGAAATAACAGAACTTACCAGGAAAATAGCGATAGAGCTTGAGGAAATAAACAGAAAACTCCAGGAAATGGAGAAAAGGGCCTAACCTACGAACTCTCCAAAGAGCTCCTCAAGGAATGCCTTTACCCTCTCCTTTGGCAGCCTGAACTGCCTTATTTTCACGATCCCTTTTTCCTGGGCTTCCTTGAGAAGGATTTCCGTGGCCTTGTTGGGGTACATCTCTTCGTAAACAATCTCCTTGATTCCTGCGTTGATGACCAGTTTAAAGCAGGTGTCGCAGGGGAAGTGGGTGACATAGAGCGTGGCTCCTTCGAGGCTTATGCCTTTTCTGGCGGCCATTGCTATGACGTTCTGCTCGGCGTGAACGGCCCTGTGGCAGTGCCCGTCGAGGAGCAGACAACCAACGTCTATGCAGTGCTCCATGCCCCTCGGTGCTCCGTTGTATCCCGTCGCGAGGACGTATCCATCCTTTACGGCCACTGCACCCACTCGGAGGCGAGGGCAGGTGGCCCTGAGTGATACAAGCTTCGCTATGAGCATGAAGTACTCGTCCTTTGTGGGCCGTATCTTCTTTATCCTCTCGGCCTTTTCGGTGTCGAGGAAAATCTCAACGTTCATGACCCCTCACTTAAGCCTGTTCTGGGAGGATTCATTGTTTATCTCAACGAGTATCCTCAAAATTCTCTCGTCGTAACTCGGGTGAGTCTCCATTATCTGTGCTCCCTGCCTCCTCTCGATGCTCGGTTCAATGCTCGGGAGTGCGTTCATCTTGACCTTCCCCCTGAGGTCTTCGTAGTACTTGAGCTCCTCCAGGGCATGCTTGAGGCTCAGTGGGACGTCCAGAAGACTCAGCGCAGTGTGGTCGGCACCAAATTCTCTCTTTTTGAGGTATTCCGCACGGGATACCTCATATAAGGCGTAGGTGATAAGGGAGATAAGGCTGAAGGGACTGTTTTTTGCAACCAGGATTGTCATTACCATCAGGAGCATCATCATGTATCTGGAGTACGCTATTATGGGGAACAGTTTGGTGTCCCCGTTCTTGATGTGTCCAATCTCGTGGGCGGCAACTGCCAGTATCTCCTCCTCACCGAGAACCTCGAATAGGCCGAGGGAGAAGACGATTGTGTCTTTGAAAGAGTAGGCGTTGGGTATGTAGTCCTCGAGGATGTATATTTTCGGCATCCTGATGCCGGCCTTCTTCGCCATGCTCGCGACCCCGTCGTAGAGCCAGGGCATCTGTTCCCTTTCCAGGGTGTGGTAGGAGCCTTCGGGCTCGGAAGCGCATGCCCATACGTAGACCGGGAAGGGAAGTACCGCGGAAATTGTTATCAGTATCAGACCGAGCTCTCCCAGTACAGCTACCGCAAGTGCTAGCTGGAGGAGTATCAGGAGGTACAGCATCTTTTATCACTTTTTCATTTTTGACAGGTATGCGTAGGTTGCCTCTCTGAAGTTGTTCATGAGGGCATCGAGGATGCTCTTGACGACCTTTTCCTCAAACTCTTCCTTTGTGGTCGTTATGGAATAGACGTATCTCATTCCGCCCCTGCCGGTTTCAACACTTCTTTTCAGAAGTCCCCTCTCACAGAGTCTGTTCATTAGAATGCTGACGGTGGAACGCCTTATATCAGGGTGCCTTTTCTTGAGAATTTCGTAGAGCTGGCCGGCGGTGGCCACTTTGAGCTTCCACATCTCCTCCATGATCTCGGCCTCAAGTGGGGGAAGAACAGCCCGTATACCTTCCTCTGTTAGCTTGAACTCGTGGGGTTCCATGAGTACCACCCTCCCTGTGGGCCTTTCTTTTTTGGCAAATAAAAAGGTTTTGTGAACATCTGAGTGCGCCGGTTAGATTTTTAAATCCTGCCCTGCATTAGTTATGGGCGTGGGCCGGTGGCCTAGTCGGGATAGGGCGTCGGCCTCCGGAGCCGAAGGTCGCGGGTTCAAATCCCGCCCGGCCCGCCATCCAGCAAACTTTTCTGGCGAAAAGTTTGATCAAATAGTTTTGACTGTTCAGGAGGCATGTTCTATGGTTTGTGCACTTTAAAACAAGCAGTTTTTGCCACGGGTTTACTCCACAATTGCAGTCCTGGAGGGTTTCACTCC
>JAGHBN010000123.1 GCA_021160985.1 Thermococcus sp. | reverse complement strand
GTGGGAGACATGCAGGAAATCGACGGTCAGTTCCATGGAATGAACCTGGACATCATAGAGGACGGCAAAGCGGCAGGCATACTCGAAGTCCGAAAGGAGCTCCGGCTCTTCGGCAGGGAGAGCAGGCCCCTGTACCAGATGCTCGCCTATTCCACCAATCCAGAACTCCCAGAGATAACAGGCGACGAAAGAAAAGCCATAGAGTGGCTGCGCTCAAAGGGCTTTGACCCGGAGGTCCATTACTGGCAGCTCCGCGAGGAGGAAAAAAGAAGGCTCCACGACGCCCTCGTTGTTCATCTGATAAAGCACGAGGCCCCAAAAGAGGCCATAGACCGCCTGATAGGCGACGTCGTTGTAAGCCCCCTCTACCCTGAGGGAGATCCAAGACATGAAGCCAGGGAGTTCGCCACACTTCTGAACGCGACCGGAAGGCTGAATGCCGGAACTCTGGGCGTCGCGATATGCCTCGGCGACGAAGAGGCGTACAGGAAAGCGAGGAAGATGCTCGAGGAATACAAGAGGGAGCAGATAGAGGCGAGGCGCTTCATACTCCAGAACTGGAGCATGGCGGACGAAGGGGAGCACGCCTACGTCTTCTATGCCGGCAAGAACATACGTGATACGCTCGTGGGAATCGCTGCCAACATAGCGATAAACGCGGGGCTTGTTACGCCGGAGAAGCCCGTTGTCATAATAGCAGACAGCGAAGAGGACGAAAACCTCGTTAAAGGTTCAGCGCGGACGACGGAAAAAGCGCTAGAGAAAGGCTACCACCTCGGAGAAGCTCTAAAAGAGGTCGCAGAAAAGCTCGGGGGAGAGGGCGGCGGACACGCGATAGCGGCAGGCATCAGGTTTCCCAAGGAGAAGATAGAGGAGTTCATAAAGCTGTTCAACGAGGCCCTGGCAAGGCAGGTGAAGGGCAATGAAGATTGACGCGAGGGTCGAGATAACCTGGCACTACGGCGATGAAAGAACGGCCAGGGCGATAGCCGAGGCGATAGAGGTCGACAACCAGGCCATGCCTTCCGGACTAAAGAAAAGTTTAAATGTGCGAACTCAATGGGAGAATGGGGACGTAATAACAAAGGTTAAATACTCGGGGGAGATTGAGACTCTCATCAAAGCCCTCGACGATATTGTGTTTTCGGTCAAGATCGCGGAGGAAACACTTGAAGTGTGAAGTGGAGGTGTGAAAATGGCGAAGGCTAATCCGAGAAAAAGGGCTGCCGCTACCAAGGATAAGTGGAAGATGAAAGAGTGGTTCGTGGTCTACGCTCCTGACTTCTTCGGGAGCAAGGAGATAGGGCTCACCCCGGCTGATGACCCCGAGAAGGTCATTGGACGCGTAATAGAGACCACCCTGAAGGACCTCACCGGGGACTTCACGAAGGGACAGGTCAAGCTCTACTTCAAGATATACGACGTCAAGGGTCAGAACGCGTACACCAAGTTCAAGGGGCACACCCTTGCGAGGAGCTACATACGCTCCCTCGTCAGGAGGAGGACGACGCGCGTTGACGGAATCTTCAACATCACCACCAAGGACGGCTACAAGCTGCGCGTCATGGGAATGGTCATCGCATACAGACGCATCCAGACCAGCCAGGAGAGGGCCATAAGGGAGATCATCAGGGACATCATTTACAAGAAGGCCGAGGAGCTTGACTTCAAGGACTTCGTTATGGAGGCCGTCACCGGAAAGATGGCCGCTGAGATAGCCAAGGAAGCGAGGAAGATCTACCCGATAAAGAGGGCCGAAATCAGGAAGATAAAGGTCCTCGCCGAGCCTGAGGCCTGAAGGCCTCTATCCTTTTGCTCTTCTCAATGCTTTTAAGTCATGGTTCGCAGTTCTTCTGGAGGTGTTAGAGTGAAGTTCATCGTCAAGACCCAGAGGGGCATGGAGAGCATCGCGGCCAACTACATAGCCGAGGCCCTTCCCGACGCGAAGGTATGGACTTCCCCGATGGGATATTCCGGCCTCGTAATAGTTGAGACAGAAGATGAAAACGCGGGGGAAAAGATCCTTGATATACCGGAGGTTGAGCGGGCAATCCCCGTCATCGCCGAGGTTCCGGCAGAGCTCGACGCGATAGTCCAGACCGCAGAGAAAATCGCCCCGTTGATTGGGGAAAACGAGACCTTTGCAGTCAAAACGAAAAGGCGCGGGAAGCACGAGTTCACCAGCATGGACGTCAACAGGGAGCTTGGGGCAAAGATAAGGGAGCTAACCAACGCCGATGTGAACCTAAGCTGGCCGGATAGGGTAGTGCAGGTGGAGATAATCGGGGACAGGGCATACATCTCGGTTCTACCCGGTGAGGAGTTCAGGAAGTTCACACCCGACAAATTCGACGCAAGGAAGCTTTTCAGGAAGGTCACCATAGTCCAGATGCCATACTGGGGCGATTTTAAGGCCTGCCGCTCATTCGGAGAGAAGATAGGAAGGGCTGCACAGGCGTTTGAGGTCAAGGAACTGATAATAGCACCGAAGGAGAAGATGAACGCCTTCGAGCTTGCAGAGTTCATAAAGGGTGTTAAGATAGGCCAGGAGAGCAGGCACGGGATACAGCGCGAAGCCTACCCCTGGAAGGTCGAGAAAGTCCCCGTGTCAGTCTGGGACCTCTACCAGGTCATCCGGGACAAGAGGAGGAACAAGAGGCTTCTGATAATCACGGATCCAAAGGGCCCCACCCTGGCAGAGGTCAAGGAGAAGCTCGGAAGGGACATGTTCCACGCCAAGGAAATCGTCGTTTTCATAGGCTCACGCGAGGGCATCCCGCGCGGCCTTTTCAGGTTCGCCGATTACGTGGTCGACCTCGCACCCTACATGACGTTCGCTACGGAGCACGGAATCCCTGCTTCCCTGGTCTCCCTCTGGGAGGTCTACGAGGAGTACCTACGGGAAAGGGAAGGGGAAGAGTGAGCTTTTTATTTTTTCTACGGCGTCAGCCCCTAAGGTCCTCCTCATCCATCGGGAATCCGCCGTACTCATCATCCGCCATTTCAGGCAAGGAAGTAAAAGATTGCACCGCCAATCATCCCGCCGAGAAGAGACGCCAGGAAATTCGTTGAGTTGTTGTTCGTTATGCCCCTGACTTCCAGGGTAGCCCCTATCAGGCTGTCGATGTTAACCCCAATCCACCCACCGGTAGCCACAGAAACCAGCATCAGAACGTCGCGGGACGTGAGCGGAAGTGCAAAGAGGGCTATGAACAGAACCCCAAGAAGCGCGAAAAGCTCCCCGGCCAGGGAAACTGCACCGTTGGTGCCCGGCTTCGCAGGTTTAAGGCTGGTTATCATCCGCGGTTTTTTGCCGAAGACCTTCCCAAGCTCGCTCGCCAGTGTGTCCCCGTTTGCCGTTGCTATCGCTGCAAAGCTCGCAGCCCAGAATACGTCCCTGTGAGTCAGGTATTCAACGGCGAGAAAAATCACCGCAGGGAGACCGTTTCCAAACACATTCCCCCAGCCTCGTATCCCGTTTCTACTCTGCGCCACTCCCATCTTTGCCTTCTCAGAGAAGCGATACTTGGTGGCCAGAACTCCAAGAACCACAAAACTCAACATTGCGAGGAACGGGTAGAGGCCTCCAAACTCCACTACGGCCAGTCCTACCAGAACAGCTGCGAGAGAGCCCTTTTTATCGAGGGCTCTGACCCTGTACGCGCCGAGACCGAGTACTGCCATCACTGCAACGTCCACTGCAACCCTTCCCCACATCACTTACACCTACCTCCTCTCCCTGAAAAAAGCTTTATTATTCTTTCCCTCGTCGGATGCCGAAAGTAGTAAAAGAAATTGACCTCAAAGGGTCTCGAACTTCACTATCTCAGTTACGAAAGTTATGTCCATCTTCTCGAGCCCGTGATTGTTCTTTGAAATGCGGGAGATTATCTTCTCGAGCTCTCTCATATCTTTCGGCCCTATAATGTGGAGTACCAGGTTGTGGGTCCCAAGGGCCCGCTCTATTACTTTTACCTCCTCAATCTGGCGGAGCTTCTCAATGACCTCGTCAATGTCCACGCTCGGCCCAAGGGTTATACCAAGCACCAGATGACTGTATCCGAGGGCCTCATAATCCGGGATTACCGTGTATTTCCTCACGATCCCAGACTTCTCCAGCCTGTCCATCCTCCTGGAGACCCTTTGACGGGTTGTCCCCAACATTTCAGCCAGCTCCTTGTAGGTAAGTCGAGCATTCTTTGAGAGGAGCTTCAGTATCTTCATGTCTATTTCAGATATCCCCTTGGCCATACATAACCCCCCGTTTTGAAGATTTTTCAACGTATTGGAGAGGTACTCAAATAACTGTTGATTCTCTCTATAAAAGCCTTTTCCTCAATCATTACCAAGTCGAAACTTTCCAGAAATTACAACATGATGTAATTCGCAAAATTTTTAAAAAAGTGAAACTTTGTATTACAATTGTGCCCTCAGGTAGTGCCACCTTTCCACCTGTGCCCGTCCCGGGACTTATACTTATCAATGCTGGCACTCAACGCCTCAAAAAGGTCTATACCGTAGTGATTAGCGAGGCAGGCAAGGGCAAACATTACGTCTCCAAGCTCTTCCTTCAGTTCTTCCGGAGAAGCCAGACCTTTGGAGCCCTCGAGGCGCAACAACACATCTGAAAGCTCGCCGATTTCCTCAACAATCGCCACCAACATCTCGAAAGGGGGCCAGTAGCCCCCAAATTCGGAGATGAGTTCATCAACCCGCCTCTGAAGTTCGTTCATTGAGACCCCTCACAGAATTTCCGATTTTACAGCCTCGAGGTACTTCTCAAACTTCTCAACGTCAGTCCTGTAGAAGTGCATTTTTCCAACCTTCTTCTCAAGGATCAGGCCGACCTCTTTAAGGGTTCTGAGGTGGTGGCTTATGAGTGTCTGGTCTCTGTCTAATACACCGGCGATTACGCAGACGCACAGCCACCCCTTGCTTAGCAGCTTGAGGAGCTGGAACCTCAGGGGATTCGAGATTGCCTTGAGAAACTCCAGAACCTTTCTGTCCACCCCGGTTTCCACCTCAAGATCGAGGTCGGGAATCCCTTCACGTTCATAACTCCTGAGAACTGTCATTTTCTGCTTCTCGTCAAGAGTTTCAATAGCCTCTCTCAGCTTCACGGGGCACCACCGAAAGAAAATTAGGGTGTTCAAGCTTAAAAGTTTTCACATGAATCACTCAATAACCTCAAATGGTATTGGAGTTCCATCGCTCAGATATGCCCTTACGGAGTTTTCATCAAAAGGATAAGCTATTATTAAGTGCACTCCTCCAAATTTGGAAAAGAAGTGGAGATCAGCCCGGGAGGGCCATGTGCTGGGGCCGGGGTGCGAGTGGACCGTACCCTTTATTGAGTCGTCCATGGGAAGCATCCAGGTGTTGAAAAAGGCCGAACTCCTGCCAAAATGGGGATCCGGGGCCATCAATACCTCCTCAAAGACACCGTCCCTTTCACGGAGGAACCCCGCGAATTCGTTCGGATAGAAGTCCCTGGCCAGCTGTAGAAGATAATCCAGAAGTTCCCTCCTGATCCTGACGATGGCCATGCGGAGCACCAAAAAATGTTATCAGAGGACGGCAATTCCTTCGATCTCCACATCCACACCCTTTGGGAGCTCTGAAACCTCCACCACGGCCCTGGCAGGTTTTGACGTGGAGAAGTACTTCTCGTAAACCTCGTTGAACCTTGAATAGAGCCCCATATCCTTTATGTAGACCGTCACTTTGACGACGTTCTCCGCACTTCCACCTGCGGCTTCAACAACCGCGAGGAAGTTCTCTATTGCCCTCCCTGCCTGCTCCTCTATCGGGCCGTCCACGAGTTCCCCCGTTTCAGGGTCTATTGGTATCTGCCCGGAAACAAATAGAAAGCGCCCCTCTGCCAGTATTGCCTGGCTGTAGGGCCCTATCGGCCTGGGAGCCCTTTCCGTAAAGACGATCTCCTTCACAGTACCACCTCCATATCAGCGAAGCGAAGACTCCTCATAGCGGCTGGGGCACCGCTCGGGTGTCCTCGGCCTCATCACTATCCTCCAGTTCATTTCTTCTCCAGGTACTTCTCAAGGCTCTTGGCCGGGAAGTCGAGTGAAAGGCCTATCCTCTCCAGACACTTCCTGAGAGCATATATCCGGGCGTGTTCCACGAACTCGGCCGGCGCGTACTCCTCCGCCGGGAACTCAAGGCATTTCTCGACAACCTTGGGCAGATCCGCCTTCTTCACCTTTTTGAACTCGGAGAAGTACCCCTCAATCCCCTCCACATCTATCCCCGCATATACCGGAATCTTCAGGGTTAGGCTCTCGTTTATTGCAGCAAGGAGCCTCGCAACGTCGGCCATCGGGGTTTTGTCATCTATGATAAGCCTCCTGACGGCTATCCACTTGCCGTGCTTGGCCGTGAAGTTTATGTGCTCCTCCTCAAAGGGAGGATCCACCTTCAGTTCGGTGAGAACTCCCTCAGGGTATGTAATCTGGAGCTTAGAGGAGAGAGCCTCCCTAACCAGGAGGGCCTTGGCAACATCGAGGAGGAGTTTCTTCAGCTTCTTGTCGTCCTCATGAATGAACTGGCCAAGTTTTCTTGATGTCCCTGGCGACTTTAACAGCACAACGACGTCGCTCACCTCTCCGTCACCAAGGTCTCTGGCTAGATTCACGATTCCATCAACGTCCATAACCTCGGTAAGGTACGCCGGAACCTTTATGCTTACAGTGTTGGAGAGTTTCGCGAGGAAGTGGGCCACTTTCTCGTTTTCCATCTCATTCAGCCTTTCGCCAACCTTCCAATCCCCGTGAACTGCCGTGAACATGATGTGATCTTCCACCTTCATCTTGGTCCCACCAAGGGTTATGGGCCTCAAGACCTATTTTAGTTTTTTCCCGTTCTCAAAAAAGTTATAAATCAGCCAGCCTACCACGGAGTAGAGAGGGAGAGAGGTAATAGAGATGAGCGAGGGAAGTGAGATTAAGGGTCCAAGCCCCAGGGAGTATGAGGAAAAGCTGGACCTAGGCATTGAATTCGAGACCACGGAGGAAATTAAAGTTCCCGAGAAGCTCATAGACCAGGTTATCGGACAGGAACATGCGGTTGAAATAATAAAGACTGACGCAAATCAGAAGAGACACGTTCTCCTAATTGGTGAGCCAGGAACGGGAAAATCAATGCTGGGCCAGGCAATGGCCGAGCTCCTCCCAACAGAGAATCTGGAAGACATCCTCGTCTTTCCAAATCCCGAAGACGAAAACATGCCGAAGATCAAGACGGTTCCCGCGTGCCAGGGCAGAAGGATAGTGGAGAGGTACAGGGAAAAGGCAAAGAGCCAGGAGAGCGTTAAATCGTACATCCTCCTTCTCGTGATCTTCACCGTGATGATGGCCCTCTTCCTGCAGTTCAGCGCGACCACGCTCCTCATGGGGCTCTTCGTGATAATCCTAACCATCATGGCCCTCTCCAACATGCGCCTAAGGAGCAGCGTCCTCGTTCCCAAGCTCCTCATAGACAACTGCGGAAGAAACAAGGCGCCGTTCGTAGATGCCACCGGGGCACACGCCGGAGCCCTCCTCGGAGACGTCCGCCACGACCCCTTCCAGAGCGGCGGTCTTGGTACGCCTGCCCACGAGCGCGTTGAGCCCGGTATGATCCACCGCGCCCACAGGGGAGTTCTCTTCATCGACGAGATAGCGACGCTGAGCCTCAAAATGCAGCAGAGCCTCCTAACGGCCATGCAGGAGAAGAAGTTCCCAATAACCGGCCAGAGCGAGATGTCAAGCGGTGCAATGGTCCGCACGGAGCCTGTGCCGTGTGATTTCATCCTCGTCGCGGCAGGAAACCTCGACACGGTAGATAAGATGCATCCGGCGCTTCGCTCCAGAATCAGGGGTTACGGATACGAAGTGTACATGCGCACCACGATGCCGGACACCATCGAGAACAGGAAAAGGCTCGTCCAGTTCGTGGCGCAGGAGGTGAAGCGCGATGGAAAGATACCCCACTTCACCAGGGAAGCTGTGGAGGAGATAGTCAGAGAGGCTCAGAGAAGGGGCGGCAGAAAGGGGCACCTGACGCTCCGCCTCCGCGACCTCGGCGGTATTGTGAGGGCCGCCGGTGATATTGCCGTCAAGAAGGGCAAGAACATCGTTGAGAGGGAAGACGTGCTTGAGGCCATGAGAATGGCAAAGCCCCTCGAAAAGCAGCTCGCCGACTGGTACATCGAGAACAAGAAGGAATACCAGGTCATAAAGACCGAAGGTGGAGAAATCGGGCGGGTGAACGGTTTGGCCGTCATAGGTGAGCAGAGCGGTATAGTCCTCCCTATTGAGGCCGTTGTAGCCCCAGCGGCGAGTAAGGAGGAGGGCAAAATCATAGTCACCGGAAAGCTCGGTGAGATAGCGAAGGAGGCCGTGCAGAACGTCTCGGCAATCATCAAGCGCTACAAGGGCGAGGACATCAGCAGGTACGATATCCACGTCCAGTTCCTCCAGACCTACGAGGGGGTTGAAGGCGACTCCGCCAGCATAAGCGTCGCGACAGCGGTCATCTCCACCCTCGAAAACATCCCGATAAGACAGGACGTTGCCATGACCGGATCACTGAGCGTGCGCGGTGAAGTCCTGCCGATAGGCGGCGCAACGCCGAAGATTGAAGCTGCAATCGAGGCGGGCATAAGGAAGGTCATAATCCCCAAGGCCAACGAGAAGGATGTCTTCCTCAGCCCCGACAAGGCGGAGAAGATACAGATTCACCCGGTAGAGAGGATTGACGAAGTGCTTGAAATAGCTCTGGAGGACTCACCCGCCAAGGAAGAACTCCTAAGGAAGATCCGCGAGGCCCTGCCCCTTAGCCACTAAAACTCTATTTTTCTTAGCTTTTTAACCCCCGTTTTTGAGTTCACATCTGTGTCCAGCAATGCTTAAAAAACGTCCCACATACGTTACCCACGGAGGTGAGCTAATGCTCAAAGTTGATAACCTTCACGTGAACGTCGACCACAAAGAGATACTCAAGGGCGTTGACCTGGAAGTTAACCCCGGTGAGTTCCACGTTGTCATGGGCCCCAACGGCTCCGGAAAGTCAACACTGGCGCTCACAATAGCGGGTCACCCGAAGTACAAAGTGAAGGGGGGGAAGATAATCCTCGATGGTGAGGAGGTAACCGGCCTCGGTCCCCACGAAAGGGTTCGGAGGGGTATAATGCTCGCCTTCCAGCACCCTCCGGAGGTCGAGGGCGTTAAGATAATCGAGTTCCTCCAGCAGGTTCTGGTCGAGCTCAAGGGGCTTGACCCGGTTGAGGCCTACGACCTGATAGTCGAGAAGGCCCGGGAGTTCTGGTTTAAGGAGGAAGACCTGCACCGCTTCGTCAACGTCGGATTCTCCGGCGGAGAGAGGAAGCGGCTTGAACTCCTTCAGGCAGCCCTTATCGAGCCCAAACTTTTGATTCTGGACGAGCCGGACAGCGGTGTTGACGTTGACTCCCTAAGTCTGATCAGCAGGAAAATCGAAGAGCTCCACAGGAAGGGAATTGCAATACTCCTGATAACCCACTACGGCAGAATCCTCCAGCACATAGACAGGGAGAGCATCACCGTCCACGTCATGAAGGACGGCAGGATTGTGAGAACCGGCGGAGGAGAGCTCGTGGACAGGATAGACAGAGAGGGCTTCGCCGGAATATTCGGGGAGGTGGGAGCATGACTGAAACGATAACCATTAGCGACGCTAAGGCGATAATCGAGAACCAGATTGAGGAGCTGGCAAAGAGGAACAGGGAACCAGAGTGGATGACGAGGATAAGGTACAAAGCTTTGGAGGCCTTCGAAAAAGCTCCGCTCAACGACCCTGTCATAAGCGAGGAGGAGCTCCTCCGGTTCATAGCGAAGCCCGAGGTGGAAGGCATCCCTGAGAACATCGAGAGCCTCGACGACCTCCCGCCGGAAATGAAGGCCCTCCTCGACAGGCTCGGCATTTCAGAGGTCGAGCAGAAGTACATAGCAGGATTGGCAGTTCAGACCGACACTGGCGTCATCTACAACCAGTTCCTCCAGGAGTGGGCAAAGAAGGGGCTAATCGTCCTCCCGACGGAGGAGGCCGTCAGAAAGTACCCAGATATTGTCAAGGAGCACTTCCTCAAGCTCTTCAGCGTTGACGAGAGCAAGCTGACCGCTTATCACACTGCAGTATGGAACGGCGGAATCTTCCTCTACGTCAAGGAGGGACTCAAGGTTCCGTTCCCGCTCCACCTGTTCTTCCTCATCCAGGAGAGTGCATTGGCTCAGGCACCTCACATAATCATAATCGCCGAGCCCAACACCGAGTTCCACCTCATAGAGGGCTGTACCGCTCCGATACTCGTCAAGCACTCCCTCCACCTCGACATGACCGAGGCATACCTCCACGAGGGAGCTAAAGCCCAGCTCACCGTGCTCCAGAACTGGCCGGAGTACGTTCACACGAGGCCCATGACGAGGGCCAGGGATGGGAAGGGAGCGCGCTTCATCAACACCACCGTCGGCCTCGGAACGGGCAAGAGCAACGTCGCGAATCCGAAGTACTGGGTCGAGGAGAACGGCTACGTAGAGCTGAACGGCATTCTGCTCGGCCAGAAGGACTGGTTTGTTGACCTCGGAGGAGAGATGTACCTCCGTGGCAAAGGGGCGGCGGGAATAAACGCCAGTAAGTCCGTCATAATGGACGAGAGCACCGTTATAACGCGCGGAGTGATAAGGGCAGAGGCGCCGAAGACCAAGGGCCACATAAGCTGTGACGCCCTGCTCCTCAGCGACAGGGCCACGATGGAGACCTACCCGGGTCTCGTCAGCAAGGTTGACGATGCCGAGCTGAGCCACGAGGCTGCTATCGGCAAGATACGCGACGAGGAGCTCTTCTACCTCATGAGCAGGGGACTAGACGAGGAGAAGGCGACCCAGCTCATAGTCAAGGGCTTCCTCGAACCGATGCTCAAGGACATACCGATGGAGTTCCTGGTCGAGATTAGGAAGATTATCGAGCTCGCCGTGAGCGGGGGCATGTGAGCCCCGGCTCGGTATCTTTGTCTTTTTCTTCCCTCTAGAGCTTGGCAGTTTTAGATTCTCGCGAATAAAAAGAATGCATTGCCCATATTGCCTGCAAGCCTGTTATCAGACGTAATGCATCAGCACATACACCACAAATCCAAGGGCTATGAGACCAAGAATCACCACAATAACTGTTTCAAGTGTTGAATACTGCTTCACTTCCCTGCTTTCGCGGATGTACCGCTCGTTTTTTTCACTGGCCAGCATCTCAGACCGCTTAACAGTTATCTGGTCGGGAATCGGCCCGCGCACAGTACCACCCAGCTCTTATCTACGCATTGGGAGTATTTAATGCTTCCTCAGGAAGGGTGTATCGTATTCTCCTCTAAAAGCGAAACATCACGGGTATCAATAAAGCTCCTCGACAAGCCTTATTACTTCCGGCAGGGCCCTCTCAACTTCCTCGCTGAGCTCCATTCCGAGGTCTATTTCTTTGGCGACGACGCCGATGAGGTGTATTTCCGCCTTTGCCAGCCTTTCGTCGAGCTTCATGAGGAGTTTGAGCCCGTCTATCGCACCCATGAAGTGGGCACTCCTTATCTCCGCCTTCAGCTTCTCGAAGACCTCTTCGCCGGCAAGGTGTAGGACGCTCCCCGGCTCAAGCTCGTCGCTCAGAATAGCGTCTATGATTATCAGCCTATCCTCCCCGCTGTAGTGGTTTGAGAGCCTGAAGATGTCCGTCCCTACCTCAAGGACGTCGTAGCCTTTCTCAGCCAGAATTCTGCCGGCCTTCAGCCCGATTCCATCGTCTTTCATCAGCTCGTTGCCGAGTGCAAGGATTAGGGTTCTCATTCTTGAACCTCCAGGAGAATAGTTGAAAAAGAGAAATTAAAAACCTGCTTAGAGCCTCGCCACGTGCACTGAACAGGAGATGCACGGGTCGTAGGCCCTTACAACCATCTCCGCGAGGTACTTGAGCCTCTCCGGGTCGTCGTTGTAGTGCTTCTCCGCCATCATTCTCACGTGCTGCTCCATCATGGCGAGGTTGAAGGCGGTCGGGGTTATGATGTCCGCGTAGGCTACCTTTCCGTCCCTGACTTCGAGCGCGTAAACGAGGATTCCGCGCGGTGCCTCGGTGGTCGAGACGCCGAAGCCGTCCTTTATCTCAACTTCGTCCCTCGGCCTTATCGGCCACTTCGCCAGGGCCTCGTCTATGAGGTCAATCGCCCTCTCCGTGAAGTAGACGAGCTCAAGGGCCTGGGCGAGGTTGTTGGCGAAGGGGTTGGTCGGCCTGAGCAGGTCCTTGTGGGCCTCGTAGAGCTCCTTTGCCTTACCGTAGAGCTTGTCTGCGTGGTTGACAACGCGCGAGATTGCCCCCACCATGAAGGGCTTCCCGTGGTAGTGGGAGTGCTTGGCGAAGCTGTGCTCGACGACGAACTCCTTTATGTGCTCCCTGTATGCCTCGCTCGGGAACTCGTTTCCGTCGCTGGCGCTTATGTAGTCCCCGTAGATTCCGTAGACATCATTCCTCGGCTTCACGGCGAGGTGCGTTATCGGCCCCTCAACTTCCCCATACTGCTCCAGCTTTGAGAACAGCTCGAAGGTGTACTCTGCCTTGGGGAGCGTTTCCTGGAGGCGCTTCTTCATGAGTTCAAGGGTAGCTTTACCTGGCAGCTTTCCGAAACCTCCGAGGACGGCGTTCTCCTGGTGTATCGCCCTGCTTCCGAGCTCGTCTATCATCCAGCTCCCGAGGTTCTTGAGGTCGAGCGCTATGCCGATTTCCTTCTTGTGCTCATCCACCATCTTCAGCGGGTTGGAGTAACCGACGTAGTCCGGCAGGACGAGGAGGTAGAGGTGTAGCGCGTGGCTCTCTATCATGTCGCCGATGTAGAGGACTTCCCTCAGGGCCTGAATCTCCTCGCGCGGGGTGAAGCCTATCGCCTTCTCAGCGGCTTCAACAGCGGTGAGCTTGTGGGCCGCGGAGCAGAAGGAGCATATCCTCGGGTAAACGGCTAACGCCTCGTCGAGCTTCTTGCCCAGGGTTATGGCCTCGAAAAAGCGCGGGCCCTCTATGATGTTGAGCCGGACCTCCTTAACCCCGTCGTCGCTGACGAGTATTTCGACGCCGCCCTTGCCCTCAACGCGCGCTATGTGGTCAACGGTTATGGGGAGGTAGACGTTGTTCATTCTTTCACCTCCTGGAATATCTTCTCAACCATCTCCTCGAGCTTCGGGTTGTGGGCGTTGAATATCTTCATGCGCTCCAGTATCTCCTCTTTTGTAAGCCCCTTCTCCTTGAAGACCCTGGCGAGTGAGTCGAACCACGCCACATCGTAGCCTATCGCCCCCCTGCAGCCAATGCACGCTATTCCATAGTTCGGGCACCTCGCGTCGCAGCCGGCCCTCGTTATTGGGCCGAGACACGGCTCGCCCTTCTCAATGAGCACGCAGGGATATCCATTCAGCCTGCACTCAAGGCAGACCGGATAGTCTATGTCCTCGGGCCAGGAGCCGACAAGGAAGGTGCCGATGGCGTAGAGGAAGTCCTTCTTCTCCGGCGGACAGCCGTAGATGTTGTAGTCAACTTTGATGTACTTTGAAACAGGTTCTGCCATCTTGGGCTCGAACTTGACCTTCCCGTCGCCGTAGACGGTCTTCCAGAGCTCTTCAAGGGGCTTGTCCTTCTCCCAGCTCTGCACGCCGCCGTGGACTGCACAAGAACCGACGGCCACGACGATCTTAGCGTTCTCGCGTATCTTCTTGACGAGCTCAACTTCCTCTTCCGTGGAGACGCTTCCCTCGATGAACGCTATGTCCACGGGCTCCTCCTCGTAGGAGTTCCTCTCAATCATGTACCAGCACACTATCTCAGCGTGCGGAAGGAGCTGGAGTATCTCGTCCATCATAGCGAACTGGAGCTGGCAGCCGTAGCATGAGGTGAGGGCATAAAACCCGATGCGAACCTTTCCGTTCTCCATTTTCACCACCTCAGTCGAGCAGTCCCGGCGTTGACACTATGTCGAAGTACGTGAAGACCGGGCCGTCCTTGCAGATGTACTTCCAGCTCGTGCTCGTTCCGACGTTGCAGTGGCCGCACTTCCCTATTCCGCACTTCATCTTTCTCTCCAGCGTGACGAATATGTTCTCCGGCCTGTAACCGTAGTTGATGAGGGACTCAAAGACCGCCTTGTACATTCTTGGAGGACCGCAGATGGCAACTGCAGTATTCTTGGGGTTGGTGTTTGCCTCAACTATGAAGTTCTGGGGCCTTCCGTGCCTTCCGGGCCAGTCAGGGTCTCTGGTTACGCTCTGGATTATCTTGACGTTCTCCGCCTCTGCCAGGTCCTTCATAGCCTCAAGCTCCTTGTAGAACAGGAGGTTCTTTCCGTAGCGGGCCGTGTTGATGAAGGTTATGTTGCCGTACTTCCAGCGGTTGTCCATGGCGTAGAGGAAGACGCTCCTGAGCGGGGCCGTACCGAGACCGGCAGCGATGAGGAGCAAGTCCATGCCTTCCCACTCGTCTACTGGGAATCCGTTCCCGTAGGGGCCGCGGACGAGGACGGTGTCACCGGGCTGGAGTCTGTGAATGACGGTGGTGACCCTTCCGGCCTTCCGGATGCAGAGCTCAAAGAAACCTTTCCTCATCGCGGATGAACAGATGCTTATAGGAACTTCTCCAACCCCAGGTATGGTGAGCTGGACGAACTGTCCCGGACGGAAGGTCCACTTCTCGGCGAGCTCTGGATCCTCAAAGCGGAAGAGGAACAGCTTCTCCGTCTCGGTGAGCTGGTAAACCTTGAGCACCTTGGCCCTGTGGAGAGCGTAGGGGTTTTCGTTGGGCATCATAATCTCCCTTGGGACTACCTCACTCACAGGTCCTCACCCCTTACCTCCGAAGCGTAGGCAAAGCCCCTCTTCGGAATCTCTTCGCTTAGCTCGGGAGGACAGCTCCTCTCCTCAAGCCCCATTATCGTGCGGAGGTTCCTCACGAAGCTTATGCCTGCCGGGCAGAAGTAGGTGCACCTTCCGCAGCCGACACAGTAGCTTACCCCGAGCTTCTCGTTGTAGGAGTTCTTACAGAGGTACCTGTTGCGGAAGCGGTCCTTCTTGGTCGGCCTGAAGTTGTGGTTGCCGGCAACGAGGCCGTGGCTCCTGAACTGGCAGGAATCCCAGCGCCTCTCGCGGTAGCCGGTGTTTCCGTCGAGGTTCACTATGTCCTGCACCTCGTAGCAGCGACACGTCGGGCAGGTGGTGTTGCAGTTGCCGCAGGCAAGGCAGATGTCAGCCTGCTCCTCCCACATCGGGTGCTCCATCTCGAGCTCAAGGAGGTAGCGGAGGTTGCTCCAGTCCTCGTGGTACTTGAATGCCTTGGAGCGCCTGTTCTCAAACTCCCTGAAGTTGCAGATGTCCTCGGTGGTGACCTCCTCAAAGAGCTTGATGTTCTTGTCCACTATCCTGTGGCCGGTCGGTGTTCCAACGCGAACGAGCCACCCGTCGGGAAGCTCGTGCAGGAACAGGTCAAAGCCATCATCCGCAAAGTCAGTCTCGCGGAGGTTGCAGAAGCAGTAGTCGTCGGGCATGCAGCTGATGCCTATGATTATGCCCTTCTCTCTGCGGACCTTGTAGTACTTGTCAGGGAGCTCGTCGAGGTAAACGGTGTCGAGCACCTTGAGGCCGAAGATGTCACAGGCGTGGACGCCGAAGAGCACGAAGGGCTCAACGTCCTCAATGACTTCCTTATACTCCGCCTTCGCCAGGTTGAACTCGAAGAGCTTCTCCCTGGGCAGGAAGAAGAATTTCTTCGGCGGCATTATGGTCCTGTTGTAGTTGAACTCGACCTTCCTGACGTCGTCTATTTCCCTAAAGTCGTAGAACTTCTCGGATATCTTAACCGGGGCGTAGAGCCTGCCCCACTCCTTCAGCCTTTCAAGGAACGCGTGGGTGTTTTCCTTCGGAAGCTTAACATATCTCAAATCTATCACCCCCAGTGCACATAAATACACACATGATCATTTCTGTTCCCTCATTACCTTCTTGAGCAGAGATTAAAAAGGGTTTTTAAACCCGAAAATTCTAAACCAAAGGTTGAGACGGGTTCGTTGAACCTAATGTGTAACTTTTCAGGAGATTAGGAGTGGAAGTTTTTGTACGTCCAGAACTATTCGCACTGTGGTGGGCTTCACGAACCATTAATAAGGTAAGGTTCCTAAGGGCTGTGGTGGGCTGAATGAAAAGGCACCACTGGGCGGCAATCTCATTTATCCTGTTTATTGTCCCCTCTTTAGTAAGACCCGTTTTGGCCGAGCCAGCCTGAGCTGGCCGCTGACGGCTGCTTTTGTCCCCCTTGCCAACCTCGCCTTCTCCGCTTTGGGTGTCTATGTTTCTCTGGCCGTTAGAAACCCAATAAACGTGATGACCTGGCTCAACGTGATAAGGCTGCCAATGATATTTACAAGCGGCGCCCTGGCCTCACTGACGCTGTTTCCTCGGTGGTTTATAGCGGTTGGCCTCTTAACCCCTACGACGTATTCAGCCGATGGGTTCCGCTATGCCCTCTTGGGCTACTACGACATAGTCCCACCGCTTTATTCACTCTCCATTCTGCTTCTGATAACCATGGGATTCATTTTCCTCTCGGTAAGGGTCTTGAGAAAGAGGTATTAAGGCCCTCCCCGCGACATTTTCTCCAGCTTCAGATAAAAGAACAGGATTATCATGAATATCGTGATGTAGTAACTCCACTGGAAGGGCACAATGCCAATTATTCCCATGGTATAAACTACGGTTAAAGCAAGCACAATGACCAACAGGACTCTGTAGAGCGTCTTTCGCTCCATCGAACCACCAAAAAGAATAAGGAGAAGTGCTTAAAAATCAGCCGGTCTGGCTGGCCGTCTCGCCTGCAGAGCAGACGAGAGGTTCTGGCTGGTAGTTGAAGACCCCCGGGTGGAGGAGCTTAGCTATCTCCTCAAGGCCGTCCACTATCCTTGGGCCGGGCCTCACGACCAGGTTCTCGTCGCTTAGGAGGTAAACGCGTCCGTTCTTGACGGCGTCTACCTCAGAAAGCAGCCCCGAGCAGAGGTCTTCCGGCTTTATTCCGGCGTTTGGGGAGATTATTATGACCTCCGGGTTCCTCGCTATTATCTGCTCCTCGTTCGCGGCACCCCAACCGCTTAGGTCGTTGAAAATGTTTTCACCGCCGGCAAGGGCAATGAGGTCATCCATGAACGTTCCTGCCCCCGTGGTCCAGTATCCGTTGTAGTAGCTGAGGATGAAGAACGTCCGCGGCCTCGGCTGACCCTCTACGGCCGAAGTGATTTGAGAGACCCTCCCTTTCATCTCGGCTATCACCACCCCTGCACCTTCCTCGCGGTTGGTTATCTTCCCGAGGAGCTCAAGGGCGTCGTAGATCGCGGTAATGTTATTGGGGTTAATCACCACGACGGGGGCTATTTCCTCCAGGGCCTCCACAACCTCCACGGAGAGCCCGTCCACAAGTATCAAATCCGGCTCCAGGGAGGCTATTATTTCAAGGTTGGCGTACTTTCCGTAGCCCCCGACTTTTGTTATGCTCCTAACCGCCGGAGGGAAGTCCGCCCACTGGGTGACCCCAACGAGCTTGTCTCCAGCCCCGATGTAGAACAGGCTTTCCGTAATGCTCGGAGCAAGGCTCACTATTCTTTCGGGCTCCTTCTCGATGGTGACCTCTCTGCCAGCAAAGTCGGTCACTGTTAACGGGTACTCCACCTTAAATGCCTCCGGATGGAGGAGCCTGGCAAGAGTCTCAAGGCCCCTGACAACGCGGGGGCTCGAGTGAATGATGTCGTTTTCGTTCTCCACCATGTAAACCCTACCATCCCTTGCAGCATTGGTATCTGCCAGCGGCGTATTGTAGACGTCCTCAACTTTCATGCCGCAGTGGGGAGTCAGAATTATGACGTCGGGATTCCTCTCGAGAACCTGCTCGAAGCTGACCTGGGGCCAGCCGGTAGTGTCATTGAAGATGTTCTCCCCGCCAGCAAGTTCTATTACGTCGCTGATGAACGTTCCACCCCCCGCAGTCATGAGCGGGTCGTTCCAGACAACGTAGAATACCTTGAGCCGGGGGGCCTCTTTCACGGCAGAGCTTATCCCCTCTATACCCGCACGGAGCTCCACTATTGCCTTCTCTGCCTGCTCCTTTGCGTCAAAGACTTGGCCCAGGAGTTCGAGGGCCCTTGGGATGTCGTTAAGGCCGTGGGGATCCACGATGACCACAGGGGCTATCTTTTCTAGGTCTTCAAGTATCGTCAGTGAATAGCTGTCAGCGAGTATCAGGTCCGGCTCAAGTGACGCTATGACCTCAAGGTTGGCGTACTTCCCGTAGCCCCCTATCCTTGTAACGTTAGCGACTTCCGGCGGGAAGTCATCATAGTCAGTAACACCAACCACCCTATCAAAGAGGCCGAGGTAGTAGAGATCCTCGGTTATGCTCGGTGCCAGGGTTACCACCCTTTCAGGCGCTTTCTCAAGGGTCACCGTTCTGTTGGCAAAGTCCGTCACGGTTATTGGGTAGTACGGCCTCTCGGTCTCGGTGGGTGTTGGAGTAGTCGTTTCGGGTGGCTCAGGGGAGGTCGTGGTTCTGCTCTGAGTGGGGCTTGGAGTGGTGGATATCTCCCCACCTTTCAGGCAGCCAGAGGCCACGACTGCTCCAATGAGAAGTACCAGGAGTACAAGGGCAGTTCGCTTCATCACGATCACCTGGATTAATTGTCCATCACTGGTTTGACCAGGGGTATATAAAGTTGTTGGATATTTATGCCATTAGAACCAAGAAGAGAGACATGAAAACTGCCAGAACTCACTCGTGACCCTTGCCTATCCTGAAGATGTCCACCCGGGTTATGATGCCGATTATCTTCCCGGAACGGTCCTGGACAAGAACGGCCTGATTGTCCTCAAGGAGGTACTTAACGACCTCCAGGTCCTCCTCCTCGTTTACGATCGGGAAAGGATCTTCCATAACCTCGATTATCTTTCGGTCATATATATCCTCGTACTCAAGGCTTCGCCGGACCAGGCTCTTTTCCGTTACTGAACCAACCACCTTGTTGCCCGCCATGACCGGGATTTGAGAGATGTTGTGCTCGCTCATTATCCTAATGACCTTCTCCACGGTGTCATACGGCTTAACGGAAATCACCGGGGAAGACATTACATCCCTTGCCCTCAGCTGGGCCTTTTTACACTCAAGAAGGGCCTGAAGAATTCGGTTGAATGTAGAGAGCCTAGGGTCCACCTTCCCCGACTCCAACTTTGCTATGTACGCCTGAGTAACCCCTGCCTTTTTTGCAAGCTCTTCCTGGGTTATGCCCAGCTCCTTTCGCATCTTCCTGATTTCCCTGGGGTCGATAGGACGGGGGATTAACACCATAAATAACCACCAGTTATCAAAAACTCCGCGGGAGGTTATAAGTCTTCCTCAGAGGAGCGTCGAAGTGTGGGCCGGGCACAGAGGCCCGCGTTCATTCGCTCGCGCGGGTGGATGCTCCCGGCCCTGTGGGCTCGGCGTGAGCACTCTCCGCTCACAGAACCCGATGCCTTGCGGAGGCGGATAAACCGAGCCCGTGCGAGGAGACTGATTGTCCCCTCGCTGTCGGCATCCTATTTTTGCAGAGAACTCCTTAAAAAGTTAAGCCGTCGATATCAGGATGACTCCAATGACCGCGAGGGCAAGTCCTTCGAGTATCCTTCTGTTCGGAGGCTCTTTGAGGAGGATTATAGCCAGTGCAGACGCTATTATTGGATTTATGGCCGACACTGGGGCCGCTATCTGAGAACCTATGCTCCTCACCGAATACACAAAAGTGTATTGGCCGATGAGAAGCCCAAATACTGCGGCGCCGGTGAGAGCCAGCGCTTCCTTCCTGTTCATGCTCTTAACTTCTTCACTGTACTTCGGAAGGAAAACCGAGATTCCAAGGGCCGCGAGCATCATCCTCAGACCAGCCAGGGCAAGAACATCTATGCTTCCGGTAAGCCAGTCCATAGTTACTATCGCGATGCTCCATGAGATTGGGGCCAGAAGGGCAAAGAGAAAGCCCTTTGGATCGAGGTCTTCCTCGTCCTCCGCCCTCTTGACGATTATAATGGCGGAAACAACCAGAACCGCACCAACAATAATCTGAGGCTCTATTTCCCGGCCGAGAAAGATAAATGCCCACAGGATGGCCCAGAGCGGATACGTGGAGGTTATAGGAACCGTACGGGAGACACCCATCCTTTTGAGGGCGTTGAAGTAAAAGTAGTCCCCCGTCACAAACCCAAACTGAGCGGAGATGAAGGCAATTGCAAGGAGCTTCCACGGGAGAGATGCTATAACATTGAACGTTCCGGAAATTGCAAAAATTATGGTGTACATCAGAGACACAACGTAGAGCCGAAAAATGTTTGCTGAGACTGGGCTCTTGTTGTTGAGCCCTACCCTGATTAATATCGTCGAAAACGCCCAGCCAAACGCCGATATGAGGGCCGCCAGAACTCCCATAAGTAATGTGTTCATGATATCTGGAGCTATCACTCAACTTAAAAATTTAACGTTTCGATGGAAGGCGAAAAATTCACACGAGCATTGCCAGAGGGAGGGTGTAGAACCACTCTCCATCGACCCAAACGTCAAGCACCTTCCCGGGATGGCAGCACCTCCTTGAAAAATAAACGATGTAAGTGTATCCGTTCAAAATTGCGAACAGCAGGACGGGCAGGTAATCAAGGAAGTAGCCGAAATGATAAACCACGATGAGCCATGGGATGAAGGTCGAGTTCAGCAACAGTAAGAGTGTCCTGCTTCCTTCCAGCCCTAACTTCACGGGTATGGTATTTATCCCGTTAATGCGGTCCCCCTCTATATCCCTCACGTCAAAGAGAATCGTATTTATCATGCTCTTCATGAAAAAGAAGTAGTACACGAGGAAAACTTCAGTGGGTTCAATGTCCCCTGCGGCTATGTAAGGGAGGAAAGCCGTTCCGTTTGCCCAAGTGGTCGCTATAACCAGGTTCTTGACCCCTGTAATGTCCTTGAGCCGCGGCCAGCCAGGAAATAGTCTCACACTGTACAGTATACCCGCCACTACCGGAAAACTCAAGACCAACACTGCCTTGAGACCCGACAGGGCTCCCAGAAACAACGACAGCACAAAGGACAGCACTACGCCGTACTTGAGAACCTTCCCAACCCGTTTAACATGCGCCACCCTCTCAGGGTTGTTGATTTCATCCTCCTTAATGTCCGTCAGCTTGTTGGCACCATAGACAGCAAAAACGAGGGAAAACGTCGCGGCGAGAAGGTTCCATCTGGCTTCAGTCCCGTAAAGCATGAAAGAGAGGTACAGCTTGAACACGCCGCTCGCGGCCAAAAAGAGTGACGTCGATATAAGAAAAGAAAATCCACGTTCCACTAACCCAACCGCCAGAGAAAAACTATCCCCGGCACTCCCGTGGTCGGAATACTTTGTGAAACTAAATGACGGTCTCATCATCATTAAAAAGTTATTACACCCCCCTAAAACACGCGCTTTGCCCTTCTTTTATAGTGTTCAAAGAGCTCCAGTCCCCAGTTCCTGGCCCTTTCACTGGTGCTTATTAGGTCCGTCATCATGTCGTATGTGCCGTCCGGGAAGAACAGGCCCAGCGATAGAAAGTTGTCAGTAACGGTAAAGGCAACCCTCAGCTCTTCTTCTATGACGTAGAGCCTGACGTTGGGGAGGTTTTGAACCCTCTCAACGGCCTCAGGAGAGGAAACTTCAATGAGCTTCTCATAAACCCCCGTGGTCGTTATCACCTCTATGTCAACCTCATTCCCAAAAGCAAGATTCAGGAACTCTTCTGGATAATCCGAGAAGAGGATTGGAGAAACCCCCCTTATCCACTTTGACGTTTTTATGAGCTCCATGTAAACTTCATGCGGGAGCCTGAGGTATTCGGGTGTAGTTGTGTGGAGCTCGGAATCCTTTAGATCACCTATCTGGATGAGCAGCTCATCCGGGATACCGCCGAGGTCATGGGCAAACCAGAAGTCCTCAAACTTCCTAATGGTCTCGACAGCTTCCATGACGTTTTTCATTTGAAGGAAGACCAAATACCCAAGATTTGTCAGCCGATACTCCTTTGTGTCCGGGTCTTGAGAGATAAGCCTCTCATCCATCAGGTCACCGAGGGCATGTGATATCGTGGACTTCGTGGAACCCACCATCTTGTGGATTTCCCCAAGGGTTTTGGGCCCCTCCGAAAGGGCAAGCAACACCTTACACCT
Source organism: Thermococcus sp. (assembly GCA_021160985.1). Taxonomy (GTDB): domain Archaea; phylum Methanobacteriota_B; class Thermococci; order Thermococcales; family Thermococcaceae; genus Thermococcus. The sequence continues at coordinate 8,669 of JAGHBN010000123.1, read as the reverse complement.
CACATTCGAGGCAATAAGCATTTTAAGCACGTTATCTGGGTTCATGGTTTCCTCTCCTCCCACAATCATTTAGATATCTTCCTAATAAACCTTTCCAGACAACGAAAATTTTGTCTGACCAAAACAATTTTGTTCCGACAAAACAAAAAGGTTATATACTGGGAAGTACTTGTATAAACCAGTGAAAACCCATGCAGGTAGTAACATCGGGAGTTGGTTCTATAGACACCGCGATTGGTGGGGGAATCGCTAAGAATACCAACGTCCTAGTGCTTTATGACTCTTTTTCTTCAGGATGGACCCTCCCCTTTGAGATAATGAAACACCAGATTGAGCGCGGTGTTCTCGCCATCATAATAAATTACAACCTACCCCTCCCTAGGCTGTTCCTCAGAGCAAAATCCACGGGCCTGGACATAGAAAAAGAAGGGAGAAAAGGTAACCTCTTCGTCATAGATGTATTTGGGTCAAAATACGGCTTTCAGACATCGGAAGAATACGTTTACACGATAGGAGGATTCAATCCAGAAACCTACATCCCAAAGCTTGAACATATATACAGGGAAATATTCCACAGGACCGATAAGACGGAAGTTGTGGACTTTATCTTCTCCCTCGATGGCATGGCTTTTGAATTGGGGGAAGACAGGAGTATAAAGCTCATTAAACGTCTTCTTTCCAACCACATAATAAACGGCAGACACCTGTTCTCGCTGTACCTTCTTAGCATCGACAGGGTCTCCAAGGAGTTCCTCTCCTGGAACATAGAGTTCAACGACTACGTGATAGAGTTCTCAAGCAGGAAAAGTGAATACGGCATACGGGAGGAAATGTACGTCATCAAGTCACCCCTCGGCCAGTTTGAGCCCAGAGCCTACAGGTACGACATTAAACATCAAAGCGTTATACCACTCATTTCCCAAAAAAGAAGAGAGACAACGTTATAAACTTGCGGCCAGATAAACGGAGCGCATGATGACCTCGGCAGAGCTGACGTCAGGATGATGACGATCTTGAGTGCTGAAAGAGGTTAAAAGGCCAAGAAACAAAAATCAGCGGAGGAGCACCTTTATACTCCTCACGTTGATGACGATGCCGTATTCTCTCCCTATCTCCCTAGCGAGCCTCTGGATTGTCTCAGCCACTTCCTGTTTGATCCTCTCCTCAGGGACACCTGAAAATGAACCGAAAAGACCCTCGGCGGTATCCTCTCTAAGGAAGCTCGCTTCGACGTCTATGATGAGCTTGCGGCCATCAACCTCGTGGTTCATCTTCAGCCACTTGAAGGTAACCCTCGGAATGAGCTTCAGCTCGCTGTGGATCCTGCTCCTGAGAGTTTCGAGGGCAGGCTGTATCTTCGACCTGAGCGCGGTTTCCTCTGCCTCCTTCTTCTTCTCCTCGGTGAGCGGTGCGAGTTCGTCTATTCCCGCCTCCTTGAGGAGCTTCTCAACTTCCTTCTCAAGTTCTTCCTTTCTTGCGAGGATTTCAGCGGCCTTTGCAGAACTAACCCCCTTTGTGGCAGCTGGAGCAACTCCCGAGACCTTCGGGGAGACCTTCTCGATCTCCACAGTGTGGACCGTGATGTAGCGGTCGATTGAACGTCCCAGCTCCCTAGCGTGCCTGGTGAGGATCGTCCTGATCGTGCCGACTATCTCTTCGTCCGTGAGGTTGCTCTCAACCGCGGCGTAGAGGTTTATCTCAAACTCCCTGCGCCCCTTGACGTCAAAGTAGGCCTTGTCTACCCTGATACCGGAGCGCTCGATTTCCGAAATAACTGTCCTCGCATAGGAGCTGAAGTAAGGCCACACGTCTTCAAGAACCGACAGGCTTATTTTTCCATCCTTAGTGACCTTACCGGTTTTCTTTTTGTCTTTCTCCACTATCTCCTGGGGCTTCACTTCTTCACCGTTGATTACAACGGCAACGTCCCTCACTATAGGCTTGACCTCAGCCTCCCTGAGGATTATCGGAGCGTGCTTGCTCACGGCGTGAAGCATTCTCTTTTCAGCGATCTCGATGTCCCTGCTCGAGCCGTCGGACGTGCCGTAGAGCCTCACATTGAGATACGCCACTCCCTCGCTGAGGTTTGAGTCGAACTCTATCCTGTAGATGTTGAGGTTCTTGATCCTCTTTGCCTCCTTGAGGAGAGCCTCGGCGTACACCTTGAAGGCTCTCTCCGGAAGCTTGCCGCCGGTAAAGTTGACTATCACCTCCGGCTCTTTTGGAACCTGCTTTGGAGCTGGAGCTGGCTTTTCGACTTTTTCTTCAACCTTCTCGGGAGGTTTTTTGGCTTTTTCCTCTGCTGGGGGCTGTGGTTCGGGCTTCTCTGGAGGCTTTTCCTCTACCGGGGGCTTCGGGACAGGTGCAACCGTGGGGGCAGGCTTCTCCTCAACGGGAGCTTTGGGAGCCTGTGCCACCTCAGAAACCTCGACTCCAAAGAGCTCTGAAAGTGGTATCTTCTCGGTTTGAGAATAAACATCAACGTTGTCAGCAATGGAAAGCTTTGTCTCAAGCTCATCCAGGGTATAGATGTCCATAACCATTGGATTCTTCATCAGGGATTTCAGCACGGATAGCGCCTCGCTCCCCACGAGGTCTTTCTTTTCGTCTACGAGAAGACATTCTGCTGCTAGAACCTTGGATCTGTCAAAGAGCACGGTGACGTAGTACTTTCCACGGCTGTCCCTGCCGAATATCTTCATGAAAGCACCGCTGGAGTGAGAGAGGGCCTCCTTGATAAGATTCTGGAGCTCCCCAGGAGAAGTGACGACAATGTTCTCCTTGAGGGGCTGCTTTGTGGGCAGTTTCATAGGGCACCACCATTAGGTATATATAGCCCTCCGTCATAGAACCTCCGAAGGCATTCACCGTCTTAGTATGTCAGTGCAGATATTTAAACATTGTTATGCCAAGGTGGGAGATATGAGAGTGCTGATACTCGGTGGAGGTGCCCTCGGACGTTCCATAGCAGAAGCCCTCAAAGGAGAGTTTGAAGTCACGATAATAGAGAGGGACGAAGTGAGGGCAAATGCCCTGAGCGAGGGCGGCTTTAACGTCGTCCACGGGGACTTTTCATACACGGCCAGCCTTCTAAAGGCCGGTGTAGAGAAAGCAGACCTCGTTATAATTACCACAATGGACGTAGAGACCATAAAAAAGAGCATCTACGTTGTAAGGAGCAACAACAAGGAAGTCCCAATTATCACGCTTCTTCCCGACGACGTCACTCTCGAGGACATTCTCGCATCAATAGAGAGCGAATTTGAGGCACAGCTGAAAGTAGATTATGCGATATCGCCCAAGAAAGCTCTCAGGAATGCAGTGATCCAGACTGTAGAAATGATAGGTGAAAGGAAGAACGCAACCCTTCTCATGAGGAAACTGAAAGAACTCAAAGAGCGGAGCGATTCTCTGCTCATCGTAATGCACGACAATCCCGACCCGGATGCAATAGCCAGTGCAATAGCACTCAGCACGATAGCAAGAACCATAGGGCTTAGGACCCAGATTGTGTACGGTGGAGACATCACACACCACGAGAACCGCGCCTTTGTGAACCTCCTCGGGGCCGACATAATGAAGGTCTCAAAGGGCAGCTATGAGCTCAAGAAATACCCATTCCTCGCCATGGTGGACTGCCAGCCAAACGGAAACGTCACCATACTCGAAAGGGAGGACTATGCCAAGATAAAGATCCTGATAGACCACCACCAGATCCTCCAGCACCTCCAGGAGTTCATCCCCGAGGACGCCTTTCTGGACATAAGGCCCGAAGTGAACTCCTCAGCAGCTATACTCTCGGAATACCTCCGCACCCTAAACATATCGGTAACACCCGAGCTGGCCACAGCCCTCTTCTACGGCATATACATCGACACCAAGAAGTTCTCCAAGCTCAGCCACGTTGACCTGAAGGCCATAGAGTTCCTCGCGGGCAACGTCAACTACGAGCTACTCGACAAAATAGAGCACCCGGATATAAGCACGGAAACCGCCGAAGTTCTCGCGAAGGCCATAATAAACAGGCGCATCTATAAGAACATTGTCATATCCAACGTCGGGTTCATCACCAACAGGGACGCGATAGCAGAGTCTGCCGACTTCCTGCTCAGGCTCGAGGGAATAACGACGGTTCTTGTGTTCGGGATAGTGGACGACCGCATCGAAATATCCGCAAGGACGATAGACGTTAGAACCAACATTGGAGCGGTCCTGAAGGAAGCCTTTGGAGATATCGGTAGTGCCGGCGGCCACTCCCAGTCGGGAGGGGCGAGGATACCACTGGGTATATTCAAACTTGCAAAGGACAGAAACTCCCTGCTGAGACTGGCAGAAGAGGCCATAACAGAAAAGTTCCTCGAGGCATTAAAAGTTAAAGAGAGCTGATCACTCTTCTTTCGCTTTAACCAATATTATGTCGCCTATTGCAGTTACCCTGTCGTATGGCACGCCAACCTTTTCCCCCGGAAGTCCCAGGGCGAGAACTCTGCCCCCTCCCCTGTCGATCTCGATCAAAACTTCATCAACGTAACCCACGTAGTAACCCTTCGTGTTGTATATCTGCTTCCCATAGAGCTTCGAGAGCCTCATCACCATTTTAATCACCGGGATAACTTGTTGACAAATGTATTTAAACGTTACCTCCTGGGAATGCTCCTAGCCACTTCGAATGCCCACCTTGCAAGCACCGCAAAGAAAGCCAGAACTGCACCCCCGACTCCGACGAAGAACAGGCTGGCAACGGCCCCTTCCGTACCCTGAAGGGAACCATACCCCCCGAAGGTGAGCATTGCTACCCCAAAGCCGCCCAGGTAATCGAAGGGGACTAAGGAACATGTCCAGATAGTTGGAAGGCCCCCACGAGGATCATAACTGCCATTACTGTTGCCATTAACACATACACTCCAGAAGGGCTCACGTGCCATACCATCCACAGGCCTGCCAGGAAGGAAGTTGTCAGAAAACCTATGGGGAACGCGTAAGCAGAAGCTCTGGCATTAACGGGATATTTGAGCCCAGAATGACTCCTGCCAGCAGACCGAGGTATATTAAATACACAAAACCCTCGTTTCCGTCCCCTGATGAATATGCTGCCATTGCTGCCACGAACCCTGTGAATGAACCCACCCACTCCCAGACAAGGAGCGACTTCCAGTCCGCATCTCGCATCTTCATGATTTCACGACCTTTATAGTTATCCTTGAGCCGTCCCGGAGGTTGAACTTCTCTCTGAGGCAGATGGGGGCCACTATTTCCGCTATCTTGGGCGGGTGAATCGTTCTGGAGGGGATAACTATTGCCCCCTCGACGTCCCCTATCCTGACCCTGTAGGCTTTGACGTCGCCAAACGTCCTTCCGTCCTTTACAAACCCGGGAAGGATGACGGGCCTGACGTTGTAGAGGGCATCAAATACAGTTCTTGGAAAGATGACAAGGACATTCAGCGTTCCAGGGTATGGTTTAAAGCCCAGGTACTCCTCGATTAAGTGGGAGTACTGCTTAACGTAATAAGCCCCCTCTCCTATTCCTGATATGACCTCCCCGATTACAACACCGTTGTAAAGGACGCTGGATATGCTCTCACAAAGCTCCTCCAGAAAGGCCAGACCTTTGGGACTTATCTCGACGTGGGTTTTCTTGCCCTCGACGGACTTTTCTATGAACCCTTCCGCCTCCATGTCCTCAAGGAGCCTCAGGACGGACTGGGGGGAAATTCCCAGCTCATCGGCCAGCTCCCTCAGCGTCACCTTGACCTTTTCTCCTACCGCCCCTTTCTTTGCGAGAATGATCAGCAGTTTAATCCTCTTCATAGGCTTCCCTCTTCGACAGTCTGTCAGCGAGCCTGAGCGGCCTGGGGTAGCCCCCTTCAAGCAGCGGCTCTACAATTTTCACCGCCGAGTCCAAGTCTATCAGGTGTCCAACGCTTACATAAGCTTTTCCCACCTTCCTGTAAGCCTGGGGTGGGACTCCCCTCAGCGGGGCTTTTGCGATTCCTACTGTTGGCACGTTGAGGAGCAGGCCTATGTGGGAGGCCAGGCCATAGCCGCGCGGATGAGCCCTCCCGTGGCCTTCGACCAGGAGAAGGTCAAAGTTCAGACCCCTTAATGCCATCAAAACGGGCCGAGTTTCCCTGAGAAAGAAGAAGGTTGGGATGTAGGGGAAGGAAACCTCCAGTGAAACCCTCCTTACGGCAACAACCTCACATCCCGGGAGCTCACACACCACAGCAGCAGCCCTCGCCAGGTTGTCCCTGTAGGAAACGTCCACCCCGGCCACGAGTTTAACCCTCGATGGCTCAACCGAAAGCTCCACTATCCGCTCCGAGAGCTTCCGCTGAATCTCTGCTATTCTCCTGAGTTTGACCCCGAGGCGTTCGTCATCAACCTTCATTCCCGCGATCCACCTCCGGGCTCAATACACCGAGCACCTTCCCAAGCTTCTCCTCAAGGGCCTTGCTCAGCTTCGCCCTCGTCAGGTCTTCGAGCGTCCTCTCGATTATGTGCCTCGCCTGATCCTGCTTCCCCCTGACGTTAACCAGGCCCTTAGGATACTCAAGCTCCATCAGGGCATTGTATACTTCCTCCATGTCCCCGTAAACCCTCTCGGCGCTCTCCACGTCCCCGTCTATCAGCAGTCTCAGGAAGTACCTCCTCAGCTCACCGATGAAGTCGCCGACCCCGAGGGCGTAGTCAGCCTCCGGAACCCCGAGCTCCCCCGGTCCCGGGAAGGGCTTGCCCTGAACGTAGTGGAGGAGAAGGGTTGCCTCCACGTACTCCTGATGGGCACTCTGGACGTAGCCGGTGTAGTACAGGTCCGGATGGCGGGCCAGCTTTTTTCTCAGCTCCTCCACTCTCTTTCCGGCCTCGTCAAGCCGTTTTTGAGCGCTATCAAAGTCCCCTCTGTGAACGGCCTTGACGGTGTCCCCGCTCAAACGAACTATCTCCCTCGTGAGCTTGAGCGCCTCTTCCCTAAGCTCATCTTTCTCATCGAGAACAGCCCGTATCTCTTTGATTATTTCCTCCATCTCACATTCCCCCAGGAAAGAATCGGAAGAAAGACTTAAAAATGTGGGCTCGGCCCATCCCCCACCATCATCGGAGGAGTTCCCACTCTCCGGTGGTCCGGAGGAGGCGAGCCCTGTGCGCCCGGCATCGTCAGACCTCCTCATCACCGGCAGAAGCCCGTTAGGAGGCCCGGGCTACCGGGCGCTATTCTGAAAATTTTCCAGGAAAAAATTTAAGGATTTTGGATTTAATTCCTGGCAGGAATATAAAAAGTGTATTTTCATGCCCGAAAGGTATATAAGCAGAAGCCGACCATCATCCACCGGTTTCCAGTCTGGAGGTGATGCTCATGGTCGAAAAGGTCAGAAACATAATTGTTGAGGAGCTCGTGAGGACTCCGGTTGAGATGCAGCAGATAGAGCTCGTCGAAAGGAAGGGAATCGGCCATCCCGACAGCATAGCCGATGGCATCGCCGAGGCCGTCAGCAGGGCCTTGAGCAGAGAGTACATCAAGCGCTACGGCATAATTCTCCACCACAACACGGACCAGGTGGAGGTAGTTGGAGGAAGGGCCTACCCCCAGTTCGGTGGTGGAGAGGTAATAAAGCCGATTTACATCCTCCTTTCCGGAAGGGCCGTTGAGATGGTTGACAGAGAGTTCTTCCCGGTCCACGAGATAGCAATCAAGGCTGCTCGCGAATACCTCAAAAAGGCCGTCAGACACCTGAACCTTGATAACGATGTCATCATAGACTCCCGCATCGGGCAGGGTAGTGTCGACCTAGTCGGTGTTTTCAACAAGGCCAAAGAGAACCCGATTCCGCTCGCAAACGACACTTCCTTTGGAGTCGGCTACGCTCCGCTCAGCGAGACCGAGAGGATAGTCCTCGAGACCGAGAAACTTCTCAACAGCGACGAGTTCAAGAAGAAGTGGCCGGCCGTCGGTGAGGACATCAAAGTTATGGGGCTCAGAAGGGGCGATGAGATAGACCTCACAATAGCGGCGGCAATAGTGGACAGCGAAGTCGCCAACCCTGATGAATACCTTGCCGTGAAAGAGGCAATATACGAGGCTGCCAAGGGAGTGGCCGAGGAGCGCACCCAGAGGAAGGTGAACGTGTACGTCAACACGGCCGACGATCCCGAGAAGGGAATTTACTACATAACCGTCACCGGAACGAGCGCCGAAGCCGGAGACGACGGTTCTGTCGGAAGGGGCAACCGTGTTAACGGGCTCATCACACCCAACAGGCACATGAGCATGGAGGCTGCCGCCGGCAAGAACCCCGTCAGCCACGTTGGAAAGATTTACAACCTCCTCTCGATGCTCATAGCCAACGACATCGCCGAGCAGGTCGAGGGCGTTGAAGAGGTCTACGTCAGGATACTCAGCCAGATAGGCAAGCCCATCGACGAGCCACTCGTCGCCAGCATTCAGGTAATCCCGAAGAAGGGCTACAGCATAGACGTCCTCCAGAAGCCGGCCTACGAGATAGCAGACGCATGGCTCTCCGACGTGACAAAAATACAGAAAATGATACTGGAAGACAAGCTGAACGTATTCTGAATTTTTCTTCTTTTTCTCCTTAAAGAGAGACCTGTCCGTTCTGCTTCAACACCCTCAGCAGCTTGGCCTCTTCGTACATGAGGGCGAGCCTCTCCTTC
>JAGHBN010000109.1 GCA_021160985.1 Thermococcus sp. | reverse complement strand
GGGGGTTGATTTTAGTTTTTCCCTGTTGGAAGATCGATATCGAGACCGGCGGTTAGATCCCGCGCGGCGCACCAGAATTCTCCTGGGCCCGTGGCTCAGCCTGGTCAGAGCGCCCGCCTGATAAGCGGGAGGTCCGGGGTTCGAAGCCCCGCGGGCCCACCATAACAGCCCTTTCTTCGAAAGCGCTGGCGGAAAAGCGAGTGCCTTTCTAATGTGCTTGTTTTCGAGTGGGTTTATTCTCTAACTCGCTGCTTTTACGGAGTTTACCCTCCGCAAGGCGTTTGAAAGAGGCCAAAAATGAATGTGAAACTGTTTGAAAGTGTCTTTTTGGGGGTTAAACTCGCTTGGAGGTTGGTAATTTTGTTAGTGCACGATTAATCCTTACCTGCTGGCATGAAGGGGAATTCTTTTCGCCAGCCTTTCCTAAAGGCTGAGCGCAAAGTTTCAGCGCTGGCGGAAAAGTTAGTGCTATTTTGAAGATGGCAAGTTCTAAAGCGGGTTTCTCATTCACTTGCTCATTGGTAAGTGTTTCTCTCTGAAAGGGCGCCCTTCGGGCGCTGGTTTGGAGTAAACCGCCCTAAAATTGCTGGAGCTTTAATTCAAACCCCTTCAAAGCAAGTGTCGTTGGGAGGCATGCCATTCAAAACAACCCATACAATCAGTCGGAATTATTCCGTCAGCGCTTTCGTCAGAAAGGGCTGTTGTGGTGGGGCCGCCGAGATTTGAACTCGGGTCCCCGGCTCCCGAAGCCGGAAGGATAGGCCAAGCTACCCCACGGCCCCATGCCCGCTGATAAGGGCATTTGAAAGACTTATAAAGTTTGCGGCATAGTCGGGAAAGCCGGGGGGATATGATGAAGGTCAGCGTGATAATCCCAACGTACAACGAGCGCGACAACCTCGAGGAACTCCTCCAGAGGATCGACAGTGCCCTCAAAGGTCGTGATTATGAGATTATAATTGTCGATGATGACTCACCCGACAGGACCTGGGAACTGGCCCAGAAGCTCTCCGAGAAGTACCCGGTGAAGGTGATACGGCGCACGGAAGAGAAGGGCCTCTCCTCGGCTGTAATCAGGGGGTTTAAGGAGGCCAGCGGTGACGTTTTTGTGGTCATGGACGCCGACCTCCAGCATCCGCCGGAAAAGATACCAGAACTCCTGGAGAGGGTAGAGAACGGGGCGGACGTGGCGATAGGGAGCAGGTACGTCAAAGGGGGCAAAGTGGAGAACTGGTACTGGTACAGGAAGCTCATCTCCAAGGGGGCAATCCTCCTCGGGAGGCTTGCCCTGCCGAAGATAAGGGACATCAAGGATCCGGTGAGCGGCTTCTTTGCCCTGAGGAGGGAGGTCGTCGAGAACGCCCAGCTCAACCCGATAGGATTCAAGATACTGATGGAGATACTGATAAAGGGGAATTATGAGCGCGTTGAGGAGGTGCCCTTCACCTTCGGCCTGAGGCGCGCAGGCGAGAGCAAGCTCGGCGGGAAGACCATATTGAAGTACATCAAGCACGTTTACAGGCTCATGCGCTGGGAGGGTGAACTGGACAGGCTGATAAAGTTCACCCTCGTCGGGCTCTCCGGTGTTCTCGTCAACGAAGGCTTCCTCTACGCCTTTGTCCGCTTCCTCGGCTGGGATAAGATACTCGCCAACATCCCGGCGACCGAACTGGCGATACTCAACAACTTCACCTGGAACGACCTCTGGACCTTCAGGGACCTCAAAAGAAATCCCCTCTGGAAGAGGCTCATCAACTTTCACATAGCGGCCCTGACAGGGGCGGTGGTTCAGTGGATAATATACGCGGGCCTAGTACTGCTGGGGGTGCACTACCTCATCTCCAACCTGTTCGGCATCGCTGCCTCCTTCATCGTCCGCTTCCTCGTCAACAGGCACGTGACGTGGGGATGATCCCCTCTTTTTAAGACTTCGGACAATCTTAAATACTTCCTGGGCCATTTCCCCTTGGGGATGCCCATGAAGCGCTTTCTGAACGAAGCCCGTGTTTTTGACTCAATGAACGTCCTGCACTACATAGGAGAGATAAGCCAGTTCCACCGGATACAGGGCTCGAAGGAGCTCTATGAGGCCGTCAGGTTTATCCGTGAAGAGCTGAGAATCTGGGGTATCAATGCCAAACTCTTTGAGGAGTCCTACGATGGGGAGAGCTGGTTTCTGACGCTGAAGTCGCCGATAGCCTGGGACCTGATCCACGGAAAGGTTGAAATCTTGGGCAACACATTAACAACCTCGCAGAGCCCTCTGGTCGTGATGGCGCATTCTCCAAGCGGAAGGGCGGAGGGTGAAGTGCTTCACATACTCCGGGAAGAGGACTGGGAAAAGGCTGAGGGGAAGATAGTCCTTGTGGGGAAGGAATGGCGTGACGCTTACAGGAAGGCCAACGAAGCCGGTGCTAAGGCCTTCATCGCCTACCGTGAGGGAACGGGGGAGGCTATCCCGTACATCGGCCTCTTTCTCGCGAAGAATGAACTCGAATGGGCAAAGATTCCCGCGGTCGCGGTCCCTGAGAACCTCGCTAAAAAAGTTATAAACAAACTGGCCTCTGGAGAAACTGTTGAGGCAAAAATAGAGGTTGAGACCCAGATAAACGAGCGCCAGGTTCTTCCGATCCTCTATGTCGAGGTGGGCAGGCCGCCCTTCATACTCTTTACCGCCCACATCTGCCACCCCAAGCCGGGTGCAAACGACAACGCCAGCGGCAGCGCGATGCTAATTGAGCTGGCTCGCGTCCTTTCAAGCATTCACGACGATTCGTTCCGCTTCGGCTTTGCCTTCCTCTGGATACCGGAGTACTACGGGACGCAGGCATTTATCGAGAAGTACGCCAGGCTTGAGGACTACTACGCGGTCATAAACCTCGACATGGTGGCCGGTAGTGAGGACAGGGCCGCCTCGACGGTTATGCTGGTCAGGACACCGGCTTCGAGGTTTTCGGTGGTTTCCGGCGTTCTGGAGTACTTCCTTGAGCTGTCTAACAGGGCAGGGGAGAGCTTCTCGGGGAGCCCGCTGCCGAGGCTGAAGTTTAAGGCGTATCCCTACGAGATGGGCAGCGACCACGACGTCTTCAACTTCTTCGGAGTCCCCTCAGTCATGCCAATAACGTGGCCCGACCGCTTCTACCACTCCAGCGAGGACACGATTGAGAAGGTAAGTAAGGAGAGCATTGAGGTAATCGGGAGGGGGGTACTGGCAACGGCTCTGGCCCTCGCGAAGGGAGAAAAGGAGGAACTTCAGCGCTTTGCCCGCGGATATGCGATGAAATACCTCGGAGAGCTGGGCATGGACAGGGATACACGGGGAATAGAGCGGCTCGTCATGGCGGGCCTCGCCAGGGACTCCCGCTTCCTTGGAATCGAGAGCGGACACGAGTTCGAGAAGTCGCCATGGCTCAGGTGGGTCAGGAGGGGAAGGGTGTCAGCTGAGCTGGTTAAGGAAGCGAGCAGGGAGGTCTACGAGGAGTTCAAAAAGCTGACCAAAGACAGAAGAATCCTCGTCCACCTCCACGAGCTCCTGATGCTCGGAGAACTCCTGCCGAAGGAAGAGTCCTTTGAAGTCCTGGAGGAGGAGTTCGGAGAGGTTGATAGAGAAAAGCTTGAGAAGCTGGTGAATTTGCTGGAAAAAACGGGTGTTATCGAGCCCCTCTAATTCCCCTGGCCTGAGGGGCCCTTCAGCTCTTTTTCCAGCTCGTTTATCTTTTTTATCAGGCTCTCCTTGATGTTCTCCAGGACTTCGCTCGGGGAAACGGCTGTGTAGGTGTAGCCAAGCCACCCCCTCTCTATGAGGTTTCTCCTGAGTACCCCCTTCCTGTAGAGGCTGAGAACGTGCTCCCTGACCGAGCGCTCGCTTATTCCCAGCTCTTTTTGGATCTCCGTTATTCTCATGGGCTTTTTCTTCTCCAGGAGGAGCCGGTATATTCTCAGCTCCGTCTTTTTGACCCCGAGTGATTTCAGAAGCGCTTCGAGCTTCTCGTACACGTCGTTCATGCATCTCACCTTAGCAGTGCTCCTACCTATGAAAGAATATCTTCATACTCCTTAATAAACTTTGCCCATTGCGTGACATAATGGCATAGGTGGAAGCCATTACTACAGCAGTGATACCGTCCCGAGATAAACGCCCTCCGGGAGGAAAAGCTCCACGCTCTTCCTGTGCCGCAGGAAGGGCACCATCCTGATGCCTTCCCTGATATCAAACCCCTCTATGTAGGGGTTTATGGTTGGGAGGACCAGGAACTTTCCCGCCCTCATGAACACCTTGGCCTTCCTCGAAACCCCTCCCCTCACGATGGAGTAGGTGGGGTGAATGTGGCCCAGATAGGCCTCCTCAAACTCCACATCGGGCAGCTTCGTGTGTCCGTGGAGGAAGAGCTTCCCGTCGAGAAGAAAGTAGTCCACGACCTTCACGTTGGGAAAAAGCTCCCCAATCTCTTCAATTTTGCCGTCGTGGTTGCCCTTTGTCACGACGACTTCCGTATCCCCGAGCTCCGAGAAAAACCCCATTAAAAGGCGCTTGAGGGTGAAGCTCATTCCCAGGGGATCCTTCAAATCCCCGAGAATTATCAGCAAATCTGGCCCAGTATCGTTTATAAAGTCCGCTAATTTCTCCTCAAGATGCGTCCTTATCCGTATCCCCCTCGACATCTCAAAGCCGATGTGGGGGTCTGCTATGAGAAGAACCCGGCCGAGAGAACTCCTGAACTTCAGGTAAAGATTTTCAAAAGGAGAAGATGGCATAGGACCACCTTAAAAGGTGAAAGGAATCAGATAAGACCGCGCTCCTTCCTGCGCTGCCTCTTGAGGCGCCTGATCCTCTTCTTTATCCACTTCCACCTCATCCTTCCCTTCTTCTTCCACTTCCTCGGTCTGCGCTTCATGATCATCACCCCTGATTTTTCCTCTCCAGCATAGCTTCAGGAGTTCCTTTTTAAGCTTTTCGTGGGGAAAGCTAGAAGGGAAGGGGAGCCCCCAGAACCCCCAGAAAACCCTCCTTTGCCCCAATCGAAACTTCAACGCAATGGTTGAAGATGTGAAAATTTCCGCTATTTGGGGGCTTTTTATGGAGGAAAAATCTACTAAAAGCAGATTTTCTGGAAAATGTGTTACCGGGACTATAGCAATGCGGCAAAACGTTCCGTTCCCTGGCTTTTTTCCAAAAAGATGCACTAAGAGAAGCGTCACTCCTTAGAATCTCTAACCGCTAAGCTTATCTAAATCGGGAGCTTAATAATGGGGGTGAGCACATGAAGGTTGCCTACGCTCAGATGGAACCCCTCCTGCTCGAGCCCGAGAAGAACTATTCCCGGGCTGAGAAGCTTGTAAAGGAAGCTGCCGAGAAGGGTGCAAGGCTTGTCGTTCTCCCGGAGCTCTTCGACGCCGGCTACAGCTTTGAGAGCAAAGAGGAGGTCGAAAACGTCGCCGGCCAGATACCTGACGGTCCAACAACGGAGTTTCTGATCGAGCTCGCGAGGAACTTGGACGTCTTCATAGTGGCCGGGACGGCAGAAAAGGACGAGAAGGGGAGGCTCTACAACTCCGCGGTCATCGTAGGGCCGACGGGCTGGGGCTACATGGGGAAGTACAGGAAGGTGCACCTCTTTTACCGCGAGAAGCTCTTCTTCCAACCCGGCGACCTTGGCTTCCACGTCTTCAACATAGGGGCTGCAAAGGTCGGCGTCATGATATGCTTCGACTGGTTCTTCCCAGAATCGGCGAGAACACTGGCCCTCAAGGGCGCGGAGATAATAGCACACCCCAGCAACCTGGTGATGCCCTACGCACCCAGGGCCATGCCCATAAGGGCTCTAGAGAACCGTGTTTACACGATAACCGCCAACAGGATCGGGGAGGAGCGCGGGCTGAGATTCATCGGCAAGAGCACAATAGCTTCTCCAAAGGCGGAAGTTTTGGCAATGGGAAGCGAGGATAGGGAGGAAGTGGGGGTTGTGGAGATAGACCTCTCGCTCGCGAGGGAGAAGAGAATAAACGAGATGAACGACGTATTCAAGGACAGGAGGCCGGAGCACTACTTCATTTGAAGGGCTTCGCCAGGTGGATTATATCTCCCACGCTGACTATCCCGTGGTTCTCCCTTTTTATTATCCTTGCCTCCTCGAAGAGCGCCTTTCCGAGGCCCGCTAAGCCGGCTAGGTCCCAGTACCTCGTCTCGATCTCTCCTACCTTCTCCCACCCGGGGATTTTGTAATAGCCCCTTCTGATGACTCCCTTAAGCGGGTTGTAGCCCTCGTCAAGTGACACAACAGTGTAGTCCTCACCCCGCGCCTCCACAACGATCTCCCTGTAGGCCTTCCGGTAGAAGAAAGTCCCAAACCTGTCCATCTCCTCCAGCATGAAGACGCCGTGGGGCTCAAGAACCCTCGCAACGTTCCTGAAGAGCTCTGCCGCCCGGAAGGGGTCGAAGTGGGGCATCGTGTAACCGAAGAGCAGGGCCACGTCGAACTTTCCCAGCTTGGTCAGGTCGCCGAGGCAGTCCATAACGGCTCCGTAAACGTCAGTCTCGCCTGAGAGCCACTCTTCAACCCTCACGAGGTCTTCCTTCCTCTTGTCAACTACGACGAGCTTTGACTCGTAGCCCCACTCCCTCAGTGCCTCCACGAGTGCGGCGCCGGCCAGGCCGGTTCCGGCGCAGAGGTCAAGTATCTTGACTTTCCTCCCGTAAGGGATCAGCTCCTCCTTAAAAGCCCAGCTGAAAAAAGACTGTGCGCCTATGAAGCGCCGCTGGGCCTGCTCGCTGCTCGGGTCTATGCTTGAACGGAGATAACCGTAAAGCTCCTCCAGAGACATGCCACCACCCATTGGAGTGAGGAATGAAGTTATTTAAACCCATCGAAAGTCTTAAATATTTTGTAAACTTACATAGGTTGACAGGGTGATGGTATGAAGCTCGACTGCATTCCGTTTCCGTCGGCGGGAAAACCACTGGTTGTGAGGCTATTTGGATGGGTTATGATAGTAGCTTCCCTAATAGCGGAGTCGGGAGAGGCATTCCTCGCAGGAATTGCTCTTCTAGTGGCTTCCACAGGGAGGGACGCTCTACTCGACGAAAACCTTGTTCTCAGGTACGCCCTCCTTAGGGTTCAGATTTCTAACCCGGACGAAGTTGTCTGCCTGAGCAGGCTTGAGCGGGGAAGGCTAATTAAATGGGCAACTCCCCTTATTCTAGAGCCGTTCTTCCTCGTCCTAGCCATTATAACCCTTTTAACCAAGGACGTCGAAATTTCCCTGCTTCTTCCGGTTGCCGTATACTGGGTAGCCCTGTACTCCGAGATAATCATCGTCCCACTAAAGGCGTTGAGAGAAAGGCTAACGTCCTCGATAATCATACCTCTTGCAGTGTCACTTCCAGCTGTTCTCCTTAATGGAAAAATCATGCCCATGATGTTCTTTGTCTGGGGTATGGGAACGTTCTCAATCTTAAACCTGCTCCTAAGGGACGGCCTGGTAATAAGGGTCGGCAAAAAGGGCTACCTGCTCCTGTGTGGCGATACCAAAAAGCTAATGGAGGTGATTCTGCATGCACCTTACGATGTTTGACCATCCTACGATGCTCGTTCCTTTCATCTTACTCGCGGCCTCCTTCGTACTAGGTGGAAAGGTCGGTTGGGGCCTCTTGGCCCTCTCTTTCTGGCTCGTGGTTTACATATCACTCACCACCAATACCAAAATCGAGGGAGACCAGGTGGTTATAAGAATTGGAAAGCCCCTTCCTCTGGCCACAAAGAAGGTTCCCCTCGATGAAATCGTTGAGGTCATCAAAATGCCCTCTGCATCGGGGATCAGACTTATAGAGCAGTTCCAGAGGCCCTGGGTTCCAGTAGGAAGCTTCGCGACTGGAATCTTAATGGGAGCCCTTTTCCTCCACCGGGGCGAGCCCTACGGTGTCCTCTGGATTTACATATCCCTCATATCGCTATTAAACTACGTTTTCAGGCCAGCCGAGAAAAAAGGCAGGATAGGAGCTTCTTTGGCCATCTCCGTTGTCTCTGCGCTGGTGCTCCTATACCTGGGGCATCCCGAGTTCACTCTGGGCATCGCCCTTTACGGTGTCTTTGATATAATGTTCGCCAACGAAAACTACGGCCAGGACGCCATCATAATCCGGACTGAGAGGGAGAGGATAGTCCTTCTTGGGGACTCAACTTCCACCGAGGCATTTATTAGAGAAATCCAGTCCCTCCTTGCAAATGCGGGTGGTTCAAATGTTCCGTCTTCCTGAGGGCATGGAAAGGATGTGGCTGCTCAAGGCCAGGGGCATGCGCGAGGCTGACATCGCGAGAGAGCTTGGGGTCTCAAGACAGGCGGTAAACAAGGCCCTTAAGGACGCACGGGTAAAGCTCTTTGAGGCCTTTTTCGGCCTCGCCGAGGTTTTCTCGTGGGAGATTGTGAGGGTCAACGCCGAAAAGGGGTTTATGGTCGCGAGGGGAAGGTGCCTCGATAAGAACGTCAGGGTTTACGCCTTCTACCTCCCGGGGAAGGGCATTAAGGCGTTTTTTGGAGAGGATTTCCCCGGCTACATCCTGGAACATGCCGTGGGGCTCGGAATAATAGATGGGCCAGATGCAAAAAAACTGACCAGGGTTCTTGAGAGCTAGTAGTAACCTTCTTCGTAGGCACTCGTTAGGGCGACGAAGACTGCGTAGAAGACCGCGCCGAGTGAGATAAGCAGGAGGAGCACCACAAACAGGGGGCTCACATCGGGCTTCAAAGCAGACACTGCCAGGAGCAGGCTTATCATTCCTGAAACGACCGTCATCGCCTTCGCGAAGCCGAGCGCCATCTTCCCCTTGAACTTTGGCGCCAGCTGGAATACTATTGGCCTTGAAGCGAGGAGCGTGAGGCCCAGGATGAAGAGCTGGACAAAGATGAGTATGGAAATTTCCCGGTCTGGAAGCTTCCCATTGATTAGGAGGACCAGGGAGAGCCCTACAAAGACCG
>JAGHBN010000067.1 GCA_021160985.1 Thermococcus sp. | reverse complement strand
TGAACTTAACGGCAAAGTACAGTGAGGCCGTGCCAATTATTATGCTCACTGCAAGGATAAATGAGCCGATGGTTCTTACGAGGTATGCCCCCTCTTGAAATGCTAACCAGCCCAAGATAAGGCCAGCAAACACAAGGGGTATCACCGAGAGCCCGGACTTCCAGAGAAAGCCAATTCCAAGTAAAAGGCCGGCGAGTAAATAGAGTGGATTCTTATAGTTCAGGAAGAGGAGAACGGGCAAAACCAAACCTGCCCAGGGAACGAGTTTGCCAGCTTTTCTCCAGCGGTTGAGATAGACTGAGCCAGCTAAGAGGCTCAGTATTGATAGGACAGCGCTTATCTGCGAAGCCGTTGGGTTGGGGCCCTGAGTGTAGAGGGAAATGAACACAAAGACTGCTGAAAGGGCCACGAGGAAGAGGGCCCTTTTCATGAGCTCACCTCACAGGACGTTGAGGTACTTGTGCACCTGGAAGCTCAGGCCGACGTTTTTCCTCCCCATTATTCGGGCCACCTCGCGGTAGAGCTCCATCAGCCTCGCCTGGGTGATGTCTATCGGCTCCCTTGGCTGGATTACGAGCGGGACCAGCCCCTTCAACAGCCCTGCATACCAGCGGACGTTTTCAATCTTCGTGTCCTTTGTCACCACGAGCTTGGCGTAGGTCTTTGCACCGGTCTCCTTCAGAATCCTTATGCTCTCCACCTCACGGAGCACCAGCGACTTCCAGTCCTCGGTTGCCCTGGCGGTCTCGTCCTTTATGTCCACGCTCGCATAGTCAGTGAGGTGGGCGACCTCCTTAACGAGCTCCGGGAGCCCGCCGTCGGTCTCAAGGAAGTTGTCGAAGCCGAACTCCTTCATCTTTTCCATAAGGGCCCGCAGGGGCTTTACCTGGAGCGTCGGCTCGCCGCCGGTGTAACTTATCGAGTGGATATCCCCAGTGTCGAGGCGGAGAACCGCGTTGACGACATCATCGAGTTCCGCAGGGTTTGGTCTGTACTCGAACTTTCCAGTAAACGGTTCTACCTCGTAGCGCCAGCGTGAAACGCGGGAGGCATCTATGTACTCCCTTGAGTCGCACCACTGGCAATGAAGGTCGCACCCTGCAAAACGGACAAATATCTGCCTCCTTCCGAATGCAGAGCCCTCGACACTGCCCCCCTCACCCTGCCAGCTGTTGAAGACCTCTGCCATTATGAGCTTCATACAAACACCTCACAGCTCGTCAACGTCAACGCCCTTGACGTGCTCGCTCACGTAGCCCTCAAGGATTTCGACCCTTACGCTCCTGTCCTCCCCGGTCATGTCAGCCATCAGCTGAACGCCCCTTGCGTAGTCCCAGAGGCGCCTTTTTGCCTCGTCGGTTACGGCCTCAGCCATGACTATTATCTCCCGCTCGTCGGCCCTCTGGCTCACGAACTCGATGACCTTCCTCGCGTCCTCCTCGGTGAAAGTCCCCCTCTTCTTGAAGAGCATCGCCGCACCTCCCAACTGTAATTGGATAATTATGTAATTCGGTAATTACATGATCAAATATGTCTCATCAGTATTCCAACGGCCTCCTCGAAAATCTCCCTCTCCCTTCCGTCAAGAACGCTCTCCAAGTAGTGGAGGTTCATGATGTTGATGACTATGTATGCGGTGTCTCTGTCAAGCCCCAGGTCGTAGGCCTCGTAGAAAACCATCTGCCTGCCCAGGGCTTCGTTGAGCATCTCCACGAAGTAGGCGATGTCCTCCACGCGGAGCTCGTCCCATTTGCTCTCCATCTCGTCGAAATAGCGCTCCATGATGCGCAGAGTCTCGAGGTCAACCTTAAGCGTCCCCTCAAAGTAGGGAAACTCACCCACGCGGAAAATCTTGAGGCTCTCCTCGTCCTGGACGCCTATGTAGTCCCACAGGAGTATGCCCTCTATTGGATTGTGGCCGTATTTACTGGCGAGGTATGAAAAGCGCTCCATTACCTCGGTCATGTCGTCGAGAAACTCCTCCTCATCGCGGAAGTGTATTATCTTGCTTATCGTTCCGGCCATGTTCTGCACCTATGGGGAAGTTGACCTAACTGTTATAAGGTTTTATACGTAAACATGAACGCCCGAGGAGTATTGGGTTGCGATGACCTCGGGACCCCCAGGGGGGCGACATCTCCCATGCCCCCCTTTCAAACTTTTCGCCAGAAAAGTTTGATCAAATAATTCCTACTGTCCGTGAGGCGGGTTTTATTAGTCCGTGCA
This sequence comes from Thermococcus sp., assembly GCA_021160985.1. GTDB lineage: Archaea > Methanobacteriota_B > Thermococci > Thermococcales > Thermococcaceae > Thermococcus. The sequence continues at coordinate 15,503 of JAGHBN010000067.1, read as the reverse complement.
CGTTAAAAACAGGTGATTTTACTACGGGTTTATCCTACAATTGCAGTCTTGGGAGGGTTTCACTCCCAACAAGGCGTCCCTCGGACGCCAGAATAAAAGTGAAACTTCCTAAACAGTGTGGGTTTGGAGGATAAACCCCTAAAATTTGCTCCGAGTACTGCACGGGAGAATTTCAGGCCATTGATAAGAACACGACATTTCGCCAGCCTTTCTTAAAGGCTGTTACAAAAGCTTCAGTGCCGTTCTTACTATCGTTCGGACGTCCTTAACGGATGACGGAATAATTCAAACTGTTTTTGGAGCTGTTCTGAATTGGTATGCTTTCCACTGCCACTTTGCTTTGTTGGGGTTTGAATTAAAATTTCGGCAATTTTAGAGGGGTTTACTCCAAACCAGCGCCCTTCGGGCGCTTTAAAAAAAGTAAACCCATTAAACAACCTAATGCCTAATCAAACTCAGACGGCAGAGAACCTGAGCTCAAGTGCATGCCTCCCATTAAGACGCTCATTAAACAGCATTACTACTTTTGGTCAAGTTTTGCCCAAGCAAAGCTTGCTGGCGAAAAGTTTGATCAAATAGTTTCACAGGTCTAAAATCAGGATTTTTCGAGTGCGTGCACGGCAGAGCAACAGTTCTTTGGGGGTTTACTTTATAATCGCCACCTTAAATCAGTTTCCTTTCAAAAAAGCGCCCACAGGGCGCAAAACAAGGTAACCCCTTTTAAGGTCATTATGAGGGATTAAACCTCGGCTAAAGACTGTGAGTTGGGGAGCACGCAATACTGCCTCCCTACTCGACAGTTACACCTCGTTTAATGAAACTTTGCAGGGCAAAGTTTCCTTGCCAAATGATTTTTATAGGCTCCCTCTAACACCAACAAGGTGCTTTCATGGTCACGCTAATCATAGCCGAGAAGCCCAACGTCGCGAGAAAGATTGCCTACGCACTGGCTGAAGGGAAGCCCGTGCGGAAGACCATAGGAAAGGTTAGCTATTACGAGTTCACCCGGGACGGAAAGAAGATAATAGTCGCCCCTGCCGTGGGCCATCTATTCTCGCTCGCTCCGAAAACGAAAACCTACGGTTATCCTATCTTTGACATCGAATGGGTGCCAGTTTACGTGGCCGAAAAGGGGAAGAGCTATGCGAAGGACTACATCAAGGCCCTAGCAACGCTTGCCAAGCGCGCCGACGAGTTCGTCGTTGCCTGTGACTACGACACGGAGGGTGAAGTCATAGGCTACACCGCCCTCAAGTACGCCTGCGGGGTTGACCCATCGAAGGCCAAGCGCATGAAGTTCTCCGCTCTGACCAAAAAAGACCTCTTAAAGGCCTGGTACAACCTCGAACCGACGATAAACTTCGGCATGGCTGACGCGGGAATAGCGCGCCACGTCCTCGACTGGTACTGGGGTGTGAACCTCTCAAGAGCTTTGACCTCGGCAATAAAGCGCGCCAGCGGGAAGTGGATGGTTCTGAGCACCGGAAGGGTTCAGGGGCCAACGCTCAAGTTTCTGGTAGAGAGAGAAAAGGAAATCCAGAACTTCAAGCCTACTCCATACTGGGTCATCAAGATGCTCCTTGAGAAAAATGGGGAGCAGTACACGGCGGTCTATGAGAAGGAGCGCATTCTTGATGAAAACGAGGCAAAGCGCATCGTCGAGGAGGCTAAGAAGGGGCCTGCCTTCGTCGAGAAGGTCGAGGTCAAGCAGCAGAAGAGGAATCCGCCGGTGCCCTTCGACCTCGGAACCCTGCAGAGGGAGGCCTATTCTGCCTTTGGATACAGCCCGAAGAAGACTTTAGAGCTCGCGCAGAAGCTGTATGAGAAGGGTTACACGAGCTACCCGAGGACAAGCTCCCAGAAGCTCCCCAAAAACCTCAACTTCCGCTCCATTCTCCAGAACCTCGCCAAGCTTCCCGAGTACAAGCCCTTCGCCCACGAGCTTCTGGGCAAAGCGAGGCTCAAGCCCGTCGAGGGCAAAAAGGACGACCCTGCACACCCGGCCATCTACCCGACGGGGGAGCTTCCAAAGCCCGGCGAGCTTACGAAGGACGAGCAAAACCTCTACGACCTCGTTGTGAGGCGCTTTCTGGCGCTCTTCATGGAGCCCGCCGTCAGGGAGATAATGAAGGTCATAATAGACTCCAACGGCCACCGCTTCATCCTGAGCGGGGCCAGGACGGTTAAGGAGGGCTGGCTCAAGGTCTACGGCAAGTACGTCAAGTTCGACGAGGTTATACTTCCCCCGTTCAAGGAGGGCGAGCCCGTCAAGGTCATCCAGATAAAGCGCGAGAAGAAGAAGACGAAGCCGCCCGCTCGCTATTCCCCCGCTGCCGTGATAAAGAAGATGGAAGACCTCGGCATAGGGACGAAGGCAACGCGCGCCCAGATTCTCGAAACGCTCTACCAGAGGGGCTACATCGAGGGGAAGAGAAAGATAAAGGTCACTCCCCTCGGCATGCGCGTCGTCGAGGCCCTGGAGAAGAACGTGCCGGACATAGTGAGCGTCGAGCTGACGAGGGCCTTTGAGGAGAAAATGGAAGAGATTATGGCCGGGAAGGCGAAGAGGGACGAGGTCATTGAGGAGAGCAAGGAAGGGCTCATCAAAATCCTCAAGGTCTTCAAGGAGAAGGAGATGGACATCGGGAGAATACTCATGGAGACTACCGGGACGGGGGTAACGGCTCCGGAAACTGCCTCCAACTCCGCGGGCCTAGGAGGGGATGCTGGTAAAAATGGCAGAACATCTAAAAAATCTGCCAGCGGCGAGAAGAGGGCGCCGTTGGTTGTGGGGAAGTGCCCCAAGTGCGGCGGTGACCTAGTCGTCCGCTACAACAGAAAGACCGGAAAGAGGTTCGTTGGCTGCTCTAACTGGCCCAACTGCAACGTTACCTACCCCCTCCTCCAGCGCGGGGAGATAATCCCGACCAATAAAACCTGCTGCAACGGTGCCCCGGTAGTGAAAATACGAGAGAAGGGGAAGGAGTACGAGATATGCGTGGACATGAACTGTAAAGACTGGAAGAAGGGAAAGAAGTAGTTAGAGGAGCTGCTTGAGAAGCTTTATCCTCCTCGGGCTGAGGATGACCTTCGGGTGCTTGAGGAGGGCCTTTATGACCTCTCCGTAGTCACCGCCGGCTATCTTTTCGGTATCGGCACCGCTGAGAATCTGAATGAACAGGTCAAGGTCCTCATCAGTAAGCTTCTCAGTAACGTGCCTTACCTTGAGGACTTTCTCAAGCCTCTTTCCGTCCTTTTCCCACCACTCCTTGGTGTAGTTCTGGAGGAGCGAGATGTTCTCCTCTTCGAGGGCCTTGACGATCCACTTGCTGGCTATCGTTGCGGCGTTCATCGCCTCACCCATTCCACCGCCGTGCATCGGATTGACCTGTCTTGCCGCATCGCCGACTACGACCACGTTGTCCTTTGCGAGCTCCTTGACGAAGCCGCCGACGGGAACGAGGCCGACGTTTATCTCAAGGAGCTTCTTTGCCGGGATATTGTTCTCCTTCAGCCACTTGTCGAGGTAGTACTTGGCCGTCTGAGGGTTGTCGGAGTTGATACCTATGCCGACGTTGGCCCTGTCCTCGTCCTTTGGGAAGACCCAGACGTAGCCCCTTGGGGCAACTTCGTTGCCGAACCAGAGGTGTATCAGGTCGGGGTCAAATCCCTCGATGAGCATCTCGTACTCGTAGCTGGAGTCGAACTCGTGGGGAGGGGCGTAGGTGTTTATCCCAGCCTTCCTCGCTATCGTGCTCTCGACACCATCAGCGGCGACTATGACGTCGGCATAAATCTCAACAGGCTCGCCCTCGTGCTTGGCCTTGATTCCAGCGATTTTTCCGTCCTTCCTTATGATGTCCGTCGCCTCAGTCCTCGCGAGAACGTCCGCACCGGCCTTGGCCGCGTAGTATGCAAGCATCTTGTCAAAGACCTTCCTTTCGAGGATGACGCCGCTAACTTCCTTGTACCTCATTTCAAGCTCGTAGCCGCTCGGTGAGTAGAGCTTTGCCCCGTAAATCTCGCGGTTTATGAAGCGCTTGTCATAGGGGATGTCGTACTTGTCAAAGACCTTAATGCTTATTCCCTCGGCGCACTGCTTCGGGGTTCCTATTGCCGCCTTCTTGTCTATCAGGAGAACGGAGTAGCCGGCCCTGGCAACGTTTCTGGCAACGATGGGCCCTGCTATTCCGGCCCCAACGACAACGACGTCGTACCTCCAGCTCATGCTTTCACCTCCAGTGGCTCCTCGCTGAGCGCTCCAACCGGACAGGCGTTTATGCATATCCTGCAGCTTATGCACTTGTCCTGGAGGAACTCCCAGCCGCTTGAGTGCACCTCTATCGCCAACGTCGGGCACACGCCGGCGCAACCCCCGCAGAGATAGCACCGGTCTTCGTTAACGACTATTTTAATCTTCTCCGGCATCGCTTTCACCGCCAAGCTTTTGTTTGAGCCTTTCTTCGTCGATTTTAATAGTGCCCTCTTTTATTATTAACGGTATGAACTTGTCCAGCTCTTGAGCCTTGACCAAAACCTCCCTCTCTTTGAGGTTGAGCCTGTCGCTGAGCTCATCGATCGTGGCTTTGCCAACGAGGAGGATGTAGTGCAGAATCGCGAGCTGTGTCATGTCGCCTATCTCCTTGAGGTAGCGCTCTTTGATCTCCTTCATGAGCCTGTCGCGCCTGCTCTCCACCGCTTGAAGCGCCTGGAGTATCTTCTCGAGCTCTGATGTCAGCTCAAGGAAGGAGTTCACCATCTGGAGGAGACTCTCGTGCTCAAGGGGTATGCGCGCCAGGTCGATCTCCGCTTTCTCGAAGGGAAACTCTCCGAGGTCGAGCCCCCTGTACCAGAAGATGTTCGGCGTCACAGTTGTGATATAAGTCCTCGAGAGGGCTATGTTGTAGTACTTTCTGGCCGGGCCGATAAACGGGCCCTCGCGCTCGTAGGATTTCAACACGCCCTCGCGCTCCATAATTTTAAGGTGCTTTGCAACGGCTGTCGAAGACACATTGACCTTGCTGCTGAGAAAGCTGAAGTAGCATTCGGTACAGGTGAGGTGGCTGAGGAGATCGCGCCTCACCTTGTTCCCCAGTATGTAAAATATGTCCGGTTCAGTCATGACCCACACCACCCAAACTTGTGACGTAAAGCTTATATAGTGAACATTCAACCTTAGGTTGCAAACCTGGAGATTAAACTCCACGTGGTATTGTGCTCAAAACGTTATAAACCTTTAGCTATGGAGGTGTTTGGAAATGGGACTGATTAGCGATGCTGACAAGAAGGTCATCAGGGAGGAGTTCTTCTCCAAGATGACGGACCCTGTTAAGATTATCGGGTTCACCGGCAGGGAACACTGCCAGTACTGCGACCAGCTGAAGCAGCTCGTCCAGGAGCTCAGCGAGCTCACTGACAAGCTCTCCTACGAGTTCCACGACTTCGACACTGAGGAGGGCAGGGAGATAGCCGAGCAGTACAGGATTGACCGAGCTCCAGCGGTGACCATAATCCAGGAGGGCAGAGACATGGGCGTCAGGTTCTTCGGCCTTCCGGCCGGCCACGAGTTCGGCGCATTCCTTGAGGACATCGTCGATGTCAGCAACGCCACCACGGACCTCATGCCGGAGAGCAAGGAGGCCATCGCCAGCATTGACAGGGACGTCAGGATACTCGTCTTCGTCACCCCGACCTGCCCCTACTGTCCGCTCGCCGTCAGGATGGCCCACAAGTTCGCCATCGAGAACACCAACGCCGGCAAGGGCAAGATACTCGGCGACATGGTCGAGGCCATCGAGTACCCGGAGTGGGCCGACCAGTACAGCGTTATGGCCGTCCCGAAGGTTGTCATTCAGGTGGACGGCGAGGACAAGGTTCAGTTCGAGGGCGCCTACCCCGAGAAGATGTTCCTTGAGAAGCTCCTCGCGGCCCTCGAGTGAGCCGGGGACTCTTCTTTTCCTGCTCTTGTTTTTTCCCTCTCCTTGTTGCCCGCTTTCTCACTCCAGAAGTTTCCTCTCTCAAGCTTCTGCCAGATGCAGAGATCAAATCCATAGAAAAGGGATAAAGGGTGAGGGACACTAAACGAGGTTTTTGTCCTTGAGGACTTTCTCCATTCTGTCCATAGCTTCCTCAAGCTTCTCGTAGGCGGTCGCGTAGCTTATCCTTATGTATCCCTCACCGGCCTTTCCGAAAGCCGAACCCGGAACCACAGCGACCCTAGCTTCCTTCAGCATGAGCTCGCTGAACTCCTTGTCGGTTAAGCCTGTGTCCTTAATCCTCGGGAAGATGTAGAAGGCACCCTTCGGCTTCACGGTCGGGAGGCCCATATCGTTGAGCCTCTTCCAGACGAGGTTCCTCCTCCTGTCGTACTCCTTTCTCATCTTCTCGACGGCCTCCCAGCTCCTTGGGTCATCGAGGGCCTTCGCGGCCGCGTACTGGGCGAACGTAACCGGACAGGTCGAGTTGTACATCTGGAAGCGCGTCATCTTCTCGATCACCCATGCAGGGGCGGCAACAAAGCCGAGGCGCCAGCCGGTCATTGCAAAGGTCTTGGAGAACCCGTTGATGGTGATTGTTCTCTCGAACATACCGTCGAGGGAAGCAATGCTGTGGTTCTTAACCCCGTCATAAACGAAGTGTTCGTAGACTTCGTCACTGAAGACTATGAGGTCGTGCTCCACCGCGAAATCGGCTATCTCCTCGAGGTCTTTCCGGGTCAGAACGGCACCGGTCGGGTTGTTGGGCGTGTTTATTATAAGGGCCCTTGTCTTTTCGGTGACCTTCTTCTCGAGGTCATCAACTGAAAGGCGGAACTCGTTTTCCTCGTAGGTCGGGACCTCAACCGGCTTTCCGCCCGCCAGAAGCACTGCCGGAGCATAGCTGACGAACATTGGGGATGGTATCAGGACTTCTTCACTGTCCCTCAGGAAGGCAGCCATTCCCATGAGAAACGCCTGGTTTGCGCCGGTGAGTATCATGACTTCCGTCTTTGGGTCAGCCTCTATCCCGTTCTGCTCCTTCAGCTTCTTTGCAACAGCTTCCCTGAGCATCATAAGACCCGCGTTGGGGCTGTAATGGGTCATTCCCTTGTCGAGGGCCTCCTTGGCATACTCCTTTATATGCTCGGGGGTGTCAAAATCAGGTTCTCCTATCCCGAGTGAGATGAGACCTTCAATGCCTTGGGCAAGGTCAAAGAGTTTTCTAATCTCAGAAGGATTAACGAGTTCCAGCCTGTCACTCAGCGCCATGAGCATCACCGCTTCTTCTACTCACCACTGCTTATAACCTTACCTAAACGAAATTATGGGCGTCGAAGTGCGCTAGAGGGCATTAAGAGCCACATGAGTTCATTTGTGGGATTGAAGGTTCGGTCGGGTAATAATTTACCCTTTGTATTGGGCAGTGTTACTTCTGTCGCGGGCTACTCCGTCAAGACCTCAACGTCCAGCTTTTCGAAGTCCCGGTCGAACGTGTAAATCCCTTTTATGCCGTGCTCTCTCATTTTAACGTAGGCTAAAGCGTCGTTCACCCCGAGGTTTTTCTCCTCAGCTATGAGTGAGGCCTTCAAGTAGTCGCCGGGAGAGACCGGAAGAACATCAATGTTCTCGCTCGTCAGAACCACCAGAACAACTTCGGCTGCCTTCTCTTTCCCGCCCCTGCTCTCCACGACGTTGGCCACCTCGCTCAGGTGAACGACGGTAGTCACCACACGCTCGCCCTCGCTGATCCTCGAGAGTATCGCCTTGGCCCGTTCCTTGATTTCCTTAACGTTTTCTGGTGGCTCCTTCTTTGGCTTCAGAAACGCGTAGATGAAGACGTTGGCATCAATGAACCTCATTCCGCCCACAGCTCCTTCTTGAGATCCTCCCACTTCTTCAGCTCGTCAATCTCGATGCTGTCGAAGAACTTCCGCAGATCTGCCTTTTTCCTCGGAAGGAGCTCCACTCTGTCCCCGAGGTCGACTATTATGACCTCGTCGCCGAGCTTATCTCTCAGCTCCTTCGGCAGGAGAAGCCGCCCCTGTGGATCGAACTTTTTAACCAATGCTTCCATACAACCACCAGTTTATTGATAATCCTGGCAGATATAAATAGTTTTTGGCAAAAATAGGTTCGAATTGGAAAAGATGCCGTTTATCCTTCCTTCGAGAGGAGCCTGAGGAGCTCCACCAGTTCGTCCACTTTCCTCGTGAGCTCGTCGATTTTCTCCTCCAGACTGTCGAGGCGGGTGAGAATTTCCCTGTATGGCTCTTCTGGACTTGCTGGAGACGTGGCTTCTCTTTTCAAGAAGTCAGGATGGATGTGTTTCTCTAACCCATACTCTTTCATTATGTTAACGATTTCTTGCCTAAACTGGTCTGGATCGTAGCCTTTCGATCTTAGAAGAGCCATTATTGCTTCTTCTACATCTGGTGCGTTGTATGTGTGGTCAAAGTAGCCTGTTATTATTGGTTCAAGTTTTGTATCCGTGAATACATCTGCGATCTTGAACGCAACCTTTGCGAGCCCCATAACCTGCTTCTTTTGCTCTGAAGATAGTGGCCCAAAGTAGTATTCAAGTTCTGGTACCAATATGTTGGTTACCAGCTCCTCGTGATTGCTTTTTATCCTATCGTAACTCGGCGGTGCCTTATCTAGCAGCGTTTCTAGCGCCGCCCCTGCTCTAATATGTCCGAAGTGCTGTTTGAGCAAAGTCCCAAATATGCTGGACCACACAAGGATTCTTGTGGCCTCATTTGTGTCGATATCCATTTCTACTGACGAAATGACAGGATCTAGAACGCCTTTTTTACCCGTGTGATACCTGCCAGGCTTGACCTTAATGCCAAACGCCTTCCAGAATGCTTCTGTGACTTCATCCATGTTCCGGCTGCCTGCTATGTGTTCTCCCACTATTCTGTCAGCAGTCCTGTCGATGTGCTTCATTCCGTTTACATAAGGTACATGTCAAAAGCCTCCAGTACGTGATAACTCCTAGTGCAACTATCCAAAGAAGCCTAAAATGGATTTCGATTGTTCATCGCGGGAGCTCTTGTTTAGTGGAATACTTGGAATGTCGAGCAATATATTCCCGCGGGAATAATTCCCCTAAGAATCATTCCGAAGAGAATCAAATATACAGCATCAGAAACGCCAGCGCTATGAAGGGTTATAATTGGGAGAAGTCCGAAACCTTTATAAAAATTCCAATCAGAATCATTCCCATGAGAATCATTCCGAGAAGAATCGAACGTGCCCAGCTCGGGTACTATGGATGGAAGATGCTCTACGGGAGAAGGAAGACGGGGAAGACGTTCATAGTGAGGAACTTCCTGGAGCACGACCGCTACTACTTTGTAAACCGTGACGGTACGATAATGGACTGGACCGACGGAAGAAGCCTCATTTACGAAGACTTCTGGCGGGAGTTCGTTGAAAAGCTCGGAAAAGAGCGGATTGTCATCGACGAGTTCCACCGTCTTCCCGATAACTTTCTCGACCTCTTGCATGCCCACTCCGGAACCCCTGACAGCGAGGTAATCCTCGTGACTTCGACGCTCTGGCTCTCGATGAGGCTCTTCAAGGAAAAGGAGAGCCCTCTCCTTGGGATAGTCTTTCCCGTAAGGATTGGCCTCATAGACGAGCGCGAAATCTTGGTGGAGCTGTCGAAGGAAGTAAAGGGAAAAGAGTTAGTGGAGGCTTCCACATACCTGCGGGAACCACTGCTCGTACCGGTCTACCATCCTTCCCTTAGAGACTTCCTGGTAGAGTTTCTCGCGTCATCTGGACCGGTTGTCAAAGAGGTAATTGGAGAAGCTTTCACTGAGGAGGAGGTCTTCTTCTCAGAAGTTCATCAGGCAGTGCTTCACTCGATAGCAGATGGGAAGTCAAAGAGCGGCGAGATAGCAGGTCATCTGCTTAACAAGGGTCTGCTCGATTCCGTCTCAAGCATTCAAAAGTATCTTCGAGTTCTCTCGTCGATGGGCTTAATAAGAAAGATGCCAATCTTTGGAAAGAGGCGGAGATTCAGGTATTCAATAGCATCTCCCCTCCTCGACCTGCACTTCTACCTTGAGGCCAAGTACGCCTACACAGAGCTTGAAACGTCCGTGGAGTTCATAAGAAAGGCCGTTGATTACAAGCTTCCGAGGCACGTTGAAGACTTCATCGCTGATTTACTCGCCAAGGCTTACGGCCTGAGAAGGGTTAGCGTGGAGCTCCCGGAGCTTGAGCTTGACATCGCTCTTCAGGCGTTTAACAGGCTCGGGCTGGTCGGAGAGGTCAAGTGGAAGGATAGGGTAAAGAGGGAGGAAGTGAGGAAGATTGAGGAAAAGCTTTCACGCTTCGACTGCAGGAAGGTTCTAGTGGTTCCGAGCGCGGAAGTCCTTGAGCGGGAGCCCGAAGGAATAGAGGTTTTGACGCCCGAAGATTTGCTGGAAATTGCAAAGGAAAGCATTGAGAGGACTTTAAAGTCCGAAATGTGAGAGTAAAAAAAGAAAAACCTCTCACTCCAGCTTCGCACCGCAGACGGGGCAGAATTTCGCCCCTTCCGGAACTATGTGGCCGTTGGGGCAGCGTTTTATCTCGTGGCCGCAGTAGGGGCAGAAGCGCGCCCCGGGAGGAATGGCCTTGCCGCAGTAGGGACAGATTGCGACTATGGTCTCAGGAGAGACTTCGAGAGGCGCACCGCACCTCTCACACGTAAATTCAAGGGTCTCCATAGGCACCATTGTCGGATATTACGTTTTTCATACTATTTAACTCTAATGAAGTTTCACAGGGGGAGTGGTACGTTCTTGCTGATGATTTGGCTGGCACGCATACGTATGGATGGCTCCCAGGCCCATAAGTTGGAAGAAGGCCTTGGGGGTATGGGTGCGCTTTGTTGGAAAGCTGAACCCCAGGATGATAGCACCACAGCACGGCACGATATTCCGGGAGGATAACGTCGAGAAGTTCCTCAACTGGCTCGAGGCTCTCGAAGTTGGGATAGATGCCTTCGAAGAAGAGTTCTACGGGGATTGGCTCCCTACCATCTTTTTTACGAGCTCCACGAGCTCCCACAGGTTGTTCATGTAGTAATCTGCGCCCTCCACTTTTCCGAAGCGCGTAACGTTGACTACCTTCATGCCGGCGCGTTTTCCGGCGAGGACATCGTGGTGGCTGTCGCCGACCATCAGAGCTTCCTGGGGCTTTAAACCCAGCGCTTTGAGAGCCTTTTTGACGAGGTATGGGTCTGGCTTGACGCCGTCGAGGTTTGAGTAGTCCTTGCCGTAGACGACGTCGAAGTACCTCCTCAGGTCAAAGAGATCCAAAACAAACTCGGTGCACTCCTGGGAGGCGTTGCTGACCGCGGCCAGCTTAAGCCCTATATTCCTCAGCTCTTTTAGGGCATCAACGTCGGGGAAAGGCTTTATCCTCCCGAGCTCCGCCATCCTCTTGCGGTACTCAAGGTTCACTTCGTCAACAATCCTCCAGAACTCCACGTGGTCTATCCCAAAGCGCTCGACGTAGCTCCTTGGGAGCTCGCCCGTTACGGTCTTTTTGTAGGTCTCGTAGTCCAGATCGATGCCGCGCTCTCTAAGGGCCGGCATGACCCAGTTCTCGTACCATTCGCGGTGGTTGTAGCCCTCGTAGTAAACGAGGGTCTCATCAACGTCAAATACCAAGCCTTTGAGCATGCCTCGGCCTCCTGGACTGGTCATCACACTTCAGCCGGTTGATCCTTCGTCATCGGCGTAGAAAGTGGGAAAAAGAGGTTAAAAACCTTCAGAAGAGCTCCTCGAGCTTGACGTCGATCTTGTCCGGGTTGAACGGGAGGACGTGCCTGGTGGTCTTCGGGGAGTAGACTTCGCCGCGCTTGACGAGCTCCATGACCTCCTCCTTGCTCGGGGCCTTCCTGATGAAGACGTAGTCGATCTCGCCCTTCGCCATGTCCTCCCTGGCGTCCTCCTTGAGGCCGTAGTAGATGAGCTCGATCTTGCCCTCAACGCTCATCTCGTCGAGAACCTTGCTGACCTTCTTCTGCTCCTCAAGGCCGCCCGGAACGGCGAAGGTCTTCTCGCCGACGATGGCGAAGGCTATCTCGCCGCGCTCTGCCTTCTCCTCGGCTTCAGCATCCTCGATAACCTCAAGCCCCTCAGCCTTGAGCCTCTCGAGAACGTCCTCCAGGTTGCCCTTGAAGGCCGGGTACCAAGTGTAGACCTTCACATCGTCGCTGAAGTAGTCAAGGATAACTGACGGGGCCCTCTTCGCCCCGAGCTTCTGGAGGCCAGCCCAGCGGTGGTGGCCGTCAACAATGAGGTACATGTCCTCGCCCGGAACCTTAGCGAGGAGCATGGGCTTCCAGAAGATACCTGAGCCGGTGACGCTTTCGATGAAGGCTTCAAGCTCCTTCTGGACGAGCTGCTCGTGAGGCTTCATCTTGTCGAGCTCAATAAAAACGTAGTCAACCTTGATCGTGGGGATGTCGTATTTCGGAACCTTTTCAACTCCCATTTCCATACCTCCATTAAATGAATCCACGTTAAGAGTTGGGGAGGGGTATAAAAAGCCTTTCGGCATGTCTGGAAAATTAAATTCGATGGTATGCCGGTGGCCATATAGAGTGTCCGAGGATTTTCCGGAACAACTCTTAAAACTTCTCGAGGGTATCTGGGAATGATGAGGAACGTTGCAGACCTGCCTCTTCACGGGGGTCATGTGCCCGCTTGGCTGGCCCAGCGGATGAGAAAGCTCACGCGGTTAGTGCTGATTCTGGCAGTTGAAGAGTACGGGACGAAGGGGCTTTTGGAGAGGCTATCAGACCCGGTCTGGTTCCAGGCCTTCAACAACGTCATCGGGATGGACTGGGACTCATCCGGTTCGACGACTGTAACAGCTGGGATGATAAAAGACGCCCTCTGGAAGGAAGAACTCGGGATTAAAGCGGCCGGGGGAAAGGGAAAAGCGAGCAGAAAAACCCCTGAGGAACTACTGAGAATAGCGGATCTTTATGAGCTCGACCCCGAGCCGTACGTGAGGACGTCCCGGCTGGTCGCGAAGGTGGACACTGTAGCACTTCAGACCGGCTACCAGCTCTACCACCACGTCTTTTTCCTCGACGAGGAGGGCAACTGGGCGGTGGTGCAGCAGGGTATGAACGAGAGGGAGAGAATGGCGAGGCGCTTTCACTGGTTCGACGCTGAAACATTTACAATTGACCCGCACAAGGCCATAGCCGGCATAAAGCGGGAGCTGGCCCTCAACACTATCTCTGAAAAGGCAAAGGAGTACCAGAAGACCCTTCTGGATGTGGTGCAGGAGAATCCTGTCAAGATAGAGCGAGAACTGGAGAGCATTAAGGCTATAGCAAGGGGCTACCGTCCGCTTGTTTACTACAAGCCGCGCGAACCCTGGGAGAAAGACGTGATAAAAAGGTATGAGAGCCTCGGAAAGTTTGAGCTGAACAAAAAAGCACTCGAATTCGCCCGTGAGCTGAGCGTGAATAACTATGAGGAGTTCCTCCTCCTGAAGGGCCTTGGGCCGAGCACGCTGAGGGCTTTATCTCTCATCCTCGAGCTGGTCTACGACGTCCACCCGAGCTGGAAAGACCCGGTAACGCACCCGCCTGACCCGTTCAAGTTTACCTATGCCGTAGGAGGGAAGGACAAGGTGCCGTTCCCGATAGACAAGCCTGCCTACGATGAGCTCATCTCCTTCCTCGAGGAGCTTGTCTCAAGGCACCCGGAGGAAAAGAGCCTCGTGAGGAACGTGACGAAGATAACCAAAAACTGGAAGTTCCCAGAGTGGGAGAAGAGGCCTACTTAGGCCCTTTTATGAAAGAACGCGCGCACAGTAATGCACCCTGTGGAACTCCCAGTTCCCTGGCTATCGGCCTGCACTTGGCCTTCAGGAGGTAAAAGACCCTGTCGTCGTTTCTCTCGCTCAGGGTCTCGAAGTTTCCCTGCCCCTTTGCTATTATCACGTCCGCATTCTCAAAGACCTCCATAAACTCCTTTGAAACACGCCCCAACGGGACTCCCACGATGCGCGTGCCAGTCGAAACTATCTCGCCGACCTCCTCAAACCCTGCCTCCCTGAGGTCGTCCAGGGTGGCATCGTTTATTATCGGCCCCTCCTTTGCGGCGACGTAGATTCTGAGGTGCGGAAAAGCTTCCCTGAGCTTTTTCAGAAAGAGCAGGTCGAAGTATATCTCGCCGCAGTTGTCCGTGAGATAGAGAAGCCTCTCCGCCCTCGAAAGCTCCCTGAATAATTCCTCGGACTCGTCCACGTAGAGCTCTTCCTTCATCATTGCCCTTACGTCGTTCTCCAGCTTCTCTGGTGAGTAGCCGACCGCGAAGTCCACCACGTTTCCTATGATGGCGAGCTTGAGGGCTTCCCTAAGCTCAACGTCTTCAAAATCCTTAACAATCTCCTTCGCGAGCCTGTTGGACAGCTCCTTGTATTCCCTGAACGGGTCGTCGTTCCCAACAACCCTGTAAACACCCAGGAACACCTCGCTCCCGAAAATCGCTGGAACCGAGTTTTCGTTGATGGAGCCCATCAGCCGAGCCGCCCCTATGACCCCTTTTTTCCTAAGCTCCAAGTCATCGGTCGCCATTTCAACTATCTTCTGGCACTGGTTCGCGGCGCAGGCAAAGCACTCGTAGTGGATTTTCATCTCACCACCCCCCACCTAGCACTGCATGGGGCCTTAAATGGGTTTTGTACAACCTTTGCAGCAGCAAAGGTTTATCAAATAATTTCAGATGTTAAACTGAAGCTTTTGGAAAAAGCTTCACCAAAAGTTAGTAGCTCTCCACCAGAGAGCCTGGTGAGTTGATTTTCACTGGCCAATGCCTGCTTTTGAAGAGAGAATCTAAAACATCCCGCATTGATGGGGGGTTATCCTCACATTGATGCCCCTTTGGGCATCTATTCTGTGTTAAACCCATTATACTGGAGCAGGCTTAAGAAGTTCTCGCTTCAAGGAGGGCTATTTAAACGGAAAATCAGTTGCGACTTTAGATTTTTCGAAAAGAGCCACTAACTTTGATCAAACTTTCCTTGCAAACTTTTAGAAAAAGTTTGACCAAAAAGAGTTCCCTTTCTATAAATCCGGCTCGTAAAAAGCGTGCGTTGGTAAAACTGTTATTACTGATGGGGTTTAATTTCAAAATTGCCCTGCTGAATAGGTTTCACACTTATTTTGGCGTCCTCCGGACGCCGTTGGGGGGTGAAACCCTCCAAGACTGTAATTGTAGAGTAACCTCGTAGCAAAATCGTCTGTTTAACGCGCACGAACTGTAAACCATGCCTTTAGAGCAGTTAAACACTTTTGATCAAACTTTTCCTCAGAAAAGTTTGCTATGGTGGGCCCGCGGGGATTCGAACCCCGGACCTCCACCTTGTCAGGGTGGCGTCATAACCAGTCTAGACCACGGGCCCAACCCAAGGATGGTGGACCGGCCGGGATTTGAACCCGGGGCCTCCGCCTTGCCAAGGCGGCGCTCATACCAGGCTGAGCTACCGGCCCACTTCCAT
>JAGHBN010000055.1 GCA_021160985.1 Thermococcus sp. | reverse complement strand
TCCTTCGTGAACTCGGGCTTGCCGCTTATGCCTACTTCCTCTGGCTTGAGCAGACCGCGGTGGACGAGCTCAAGAACCCAGGCAGCTGTTCCACCGAACTCGATGGCGTCGAAGCCCATCGCATCAACGGCGTGGACGCTTACGTCGCTTGCCCTTAGGGAGATGCTTCCGCTCAGCGGGCCGTTGGCCTCGTAGGGCTCGTACTCGACGTGGTGGCCGCGGCGGTACTTCTTACAGACGACCGGACAGGGCTCGCCACAGGTCGTCCAGTTCTTGGGCTTTATCGCCTCCTCATTGAAGGGCTCCCAGTAGTGCTTCATTATGTTCTCGTGTATCTTAATGCGCTCCTCCTTCGGGATGTAGGGCATCTGCCAGTTGAGTATCGGGACAAAGTCGCCCTCGGCCGGATAATTGCCTCCGAAGGTTCCGCCGGTGTTGAGCTTGGGGTTGAAGCGGTACTTGGTCGTCTTCTCGGCTATGACCTCGTTGTAGGGCTTCTTGTGGACGCCCTCAACTATCCCCTTGGAGGTCTTGAAGTTGCTGATGTCCTCACCTGGGAAGGTTCTCCTCCTCCGCTTTCCGCCAAAGATAATTCCAACGACGTTGTGGGCACGGAGGAGAACGCTTCCGGAGCCTCCGCGGGCGGCCCAGTCCTCGCTGCCTACGAGCCTCTCTCCCTTCCTGAGGGCCTGGGAGAATACCGCACCGTAGTTGGTGTTAAGAGCGGCAGGCCCAACAACGGCTATGCGGTACTCGAAGTCAAAGAGCCCTCCAAAGGTGTCGATGAGGTACTGGGTAAGGGCATAGACACCCTCCTCGCCTTTGTAGCCCCTCCAGATTTCAACGACCTTCTCAAGTTCAATCTCGTGGAGCTCAACTTTAATGTTCTCGCCGTCGTTGTAGAGGAGAACCACGACGGGCTTCTCGGCCTTGCCCTCAAAGGTCACGAAGTCAACGCCGACGTTCTTGAAGGCGTAGGCCGCTCCACCCATAGCGGAGGGGAACAGCGTCCCGTAGAGCGGTGAGCGGAAGAAGAACATGAGCCTGTGCGCTCCGGGGAGAGTCGAGCCAGAAAACGGCCCCATACCCATGACAACGACGTTCTTGGGGTCGTAGGAGTCGAGGGAGTGGGTTTCAAGAGATTCGTGAAGGTCGATACCGTAGTCTATGATGCCGTACACTCCTTTCTTCTCCAGCTCCTCGCTTTCGACATTCCTCTCGTCCAGTTTGAGGTGTAAAACCGTGAATTTCATAACAACCCCCCCGGTGTATCACTCCGAGTGTTGAGTAGGTTGAAAACGTATTTAAGGTTTTCTAAAATCGGTGGAGTTACAAAATAGTATCATATTGCGAAAATGTTTGCCAGAAAAGTGGCAGAAGAAAATGGAAGAATCACTCGATGTCCTCGAAGCGCTCCTCAAGCCTCTTAAGAACACCCGGAAGGGTCGTGTACTCCATGTCCTCAAGCGGGAGTCTGTGGGGCTCAAACGGACCGTGCCTGCGCATGTATTCTGCAATTTCAAGTGCCTTCTGCCGGGCGTAGTCAAAGGCCGGGTCGTCGAAGAGGTCAACCGGGCCGACGAGCTTCCCCTCTGGACTGATCTGCCAGCCGAGGGCAACGACCCTTGGAGGACCGTCGAACCTCGTCGGGTTGGCCTGATGCATCGGAACGGGCATCACCGGACCGTTGTGGGAACCGCGCATCCAGCCGCTGACGAGGTGCGGGAAGGCGAAGGGCTCAAGGACCTCTCCGAGGGCCGGAAGGCCGCTCTGGGCCCTGACTATCGCAACCGGGTCGTCCTTGCCGACGTACTCGCCCGCTATCTCGTAGAGCTTCTCGGTGCTGACAACGGCCACCGGCTCGTCCTTGCTTATCTTGTGCCCCTCCTTCGGGAAGACGCGCTTGATGACGTAGCGGCTCTTTGCGCCGATTAGGGCGAGCAGGTCGTAGAGCTCCTCGGGAGTGTTGAGGACAACCCTCTTGTGCTCCTTTATGTCCCAGACCTCGAAGCGGAAGCCCATGTGCATGTTCGGGTCGATGACGAGGCCGGCGGTGTTGAAGGGGTCGGTGAACATCCTGAATATCGGGAGGTTGAACGCTCCCGGCTCGGTCTTGTCCATGTGGAACGTAACTACGGGTTCGCTTTTCCTCAGGGTAATCTCCATCTCCGCAACTCCTGGCCCCATTCCGCGGACGTTTCCGCTGAATGCATCTTTGAGGAGGTCCTGACCGGCTCCGTAGAGGCCAAGCTCCTTTGCGACCTTGGTGGCCTCCTCGAAGGCTTTCCATGCGAGGCCGTGGACGTCGGGGCTGTCAACGCCCTTCTTGTGGGTCATGATGAGCTGGAGGTCGTCGCCGCAGGTGGCGACGTAGAAGTCGATTAAGGTACCCTCCTCCTGGGCCTTGGCGAGAACCTCCTCGGCAGTCTCAACGAGCTGTGGGTGCACCCTCGAGTGCCCCGGCCAGCCGCCGATGTCAGCCTTAATCACGCTAATGGTTATTTTGTCTCCAACAGCCATGGCAACCACCCGTTTAATCTACAGGGTTTTATGCTTATAAAACGTTAATATCACCGTAGATGATACCAAATGCAACAGAAAAGAAAAATGTGGGACAATCATTCGCAGATGTCACTCCAGCCGAACTCCTCCTTGGCGACCTTGATGAGCTTCTTGAGCTCCTCTTTTTTGATGTTGACGCTTGAGCTCGCGCCGACGAGGGCTATTATTCCGTGGACCTCTTCCTGAACCTGTATCACGTCATCGTGAACCTTGATGACGCGGAGTTCTCTTCTGGCTGTTTCATCTTCGCTTATCTTGAACTTGTCTTTTCCGATGACAACCGGCTCCTCCACGGCCACCACCTCAAATATTTTTGTGTGTTGAGGTTAATAATACTTCCGGTCGGGGGAAAGATTTAAATATCCATTCCTACCCATATTTGAGTAAGAGGTGAACAGAAATGATGCTAATATTGGAGGCCTATTTCAGGAACTACCCTGCCAGGAGGAAGGTCGCCGAATTTCTATTTGAGAACGGCCTCAGCGTTAAGAACGGGAAGATATATCTGAAAGAGGCCGAGGTTCCAATAAGCGAACTCGCCCGCGTTATCGGAGTCAACAGGAAGATAGTATATCACACAATAGAGTACATTGAAAAGACTTACCCCCTCAAGCTGATATTCGAGCGCCTCGCTCCCCTCCCAAGCCTCATCGGGGTTGCACCGCTGATGGGCTGGGAAGTTCTGGAAATAGAGCTTGAGAAGGAAACCTACCTGGAGAGCTTCTCGAAGATACTCTCGATGCTCTCCGAGAACAACATCCCGGTAATGGAGGTCTTCAGCAGCAACCTACGCGAGGAGCCGAGCAAGCTCTACATCGTTATAGACGGAGTTCTTCCGGTTGAGGTTTTTGCGGGCCTCAAGGAGATATCGGGGTTCCAGAAGCTCATACTCCACACTCCCGAGAGGGACAAGGAAAAAATAGTGTGCAACTACTGCGAGGTCAAGTACTGCCCCAAGAGAGTGCTCCTGGAAAAGATGGCCGTCAGCCGGTGACGATAAAGCCCTCGAGCCCCCCAGGCTCCTCCCATTTTACCTCCACCCGGGTGACCCTCGCCAGCGGGGGCCCCTGGTGTGCCCATCCTATCAGGGCCTCAACCCTCTCTTCGTCGCCTTCTACCACGGCCTCGACGGTACCGTCCGGCAGGTTTCGTACCCATCCGGAGACACCGAGTTTTCTTGCCTCCCTCTGCATGCTCCAGCGAAAGCCTACTCCCTGAACCCGGCCGTAGATTCTCAGGTGGGCCCTCACGCGCTTCATACGACATCCCGGCTATATTAGTCCCACAACGGATTTAAGGTTATCCGTTGATGTAAGGGCGGTGGGATCATGGAGGGAATCTTCGTTTATACGACGTTCCCGGACTGGGAGAGCGCCAAGAGAATAGTCAGGGAGCTCCTTGAGAGGAAGCTCATAGTCTGTGCCAACCTGAGGGAGCACCAGGCTATGTACTGGTGGGAGGGGAAGATAGAGGAGGGAACCGAGGTCGGGGCGGTGTTGAAAACCGAGGTTAGCAGGTGGAAGGAGCTTAGGGAGGCTATAAAGGAGCTCCACCCCTACGAGGTGCCGATAATAGCCAGGATAGACCTCGACAAGCTCAACCGTGAGTACTCCGAATGGATGGCCAGGGTGCTGTTCGGATGATAAGGAAGGTTAAGCCCGAAATACGGGTAGTGGGTTTTGACGACGGGACGTTTTCCTTTTCTTCAAAGCTCTCCCGGGATAAGACGATTCTCGTGGGAGTTGTGATGAAGGGTTCGAGCGAGGTTGTGGGCGTCCTCTCGAGATGGATTACCGTGGACGGTATGGATGCGACCGAGGCTATTGCCGATGCAGTTAGCAGCTCGCGGTTCAAAGACCTGAGGGTGATTCTCCTGAAGGGGATAACCTACGCGGGCTTCAACGTCGTTGACCTTGAGGAGCTTCACTCCCGGACCGGGCTGCCGGTTGTGGTCGTCATCAGGAAGCGTCCGGACTTGAATGCGATAGAAGCTGCGCTGAGGAAGCACTTTCCCGACGCCGAGGAGAGGATGCGGCTCTTAAGGAAGGCTCCCCCGCTCCACGAGCTCATTCCTGGCAAGCTCTACATCCAGTTCGTAGGCGTTGATGAAAAGACTGCGGGGGAAATCGTTAAGGTTACAACGAGAACGGGGCTGATTCCCGAACCTCTCCGGCTTGCCCACATGATTGCCTCTGCTGTGATGACGGGAGAGAGCACCAAGGAGTAGGTTTTATAAGCTGTCGAGAGGAGAAAGAAAAGACCGATGATGGCAACAGGGTAGCTACCGAATTTGATGTGGAAGCCGTTCCAGTCTGAGGTCACTCGCAGGGAACGAGGAGCACCGGCAGTTTTGAGTCTCTCATGACTCTCTCCGCCGTGCTTCCGAGCAACAGGTCTTTTAGGAAGCTCCGCCCCTTCTTTCCAATGACAATGACGCTGGCGTTCTTTGAGAGGGCCATGCCGATGATGGCCTGACTCGCGCTTCCTACGAGGACTTCGGTTTCACTCTCTACTTTCAGGCCTCTGGCGGTCTTCTCGAGATTCTTCTTTGCGAGGATGATGTTGTGCTCGAGCTCGTCCACGTTACCGTAGTCAACGGAGTGCAGGAGGATGGCCCGCTCAATAGCCTCCTGGAATTTTCTGACGGTTTTTATGATTTTCAGGGAGCACTTTGAGAAATCAAGGGCTATCAGCGGCCTGGAGAATATCTCGTCACATTTTCCCAGCAGCTTTATTTTGTCTTCTTCCTTTTCGTACTTCAGGATTAGCACGGGTTTTTTGGTGGCCCTCGCTAGATTGGAGGCCGTACTTCCCATAAACATCCTCCGCCATATGTTCTCGCCAACGCTGGGGAGGACTATGAGATCAACACCTTTTTCCTCCGCGGTTTCGGCTATCTCTATCGAGGGCAGGCCTATTGTAACTATAGGCTCCACCTTGGTGCCTTTCTTTTCCAACTCCTTTGCTAACTTCTCGAGCTTCTCGCGGTAGAGTTCCTCAAGCTCGAAGGCCTCAAACTCAGCCATGGTGATATCGACGACGTGGATGAGGTAGAGCTCCCTAACACCCATAGAGATGAGTTTGGGGACGCATGTGCGGAGGGCGTGTATGGACACCTCCGAAAAATCGGTTGGATACAACACCTTCTCAAACATCTTGGTCACCTCAGTATTAATTTGGACGGTAGTGCTTATTATTGTTGCCCATGTATTTGGAAAGGGTTATAACGTCTCGATTGAAGTTTGAACGGTGATGTGTATGGTCAAGAGGGTCCACATATTTGACTGGCATAGGGAAAACGCCAAGAAGGTTGAGGAGTTTGCTGGCTGGGAGATGCCGATATGGTACTCCAGCATAAAGGAGGAGCACCTCGCCGTCAGGAACGGCGTCGGAATCTTCGACGTCTCCCACATGGGAGAGTTCATCTTCCGCGGTAAGGACGCCCTTGAGTTTCTCCAGTACGTCACGACAAACGATATAAGCAAGCCCCCCGCTATAAGCGGAACGTACACCCTCGTCCTCAACGAAAGGGGAGCGGTTAAGGACGAGACGCTGGTCTTCAACATGGGCAACGATGAGTACATGATGATATGCGACAGCGACGCCTTTGAAAAGCTCGACGCCTGGTTCAACGCCATAAAGCGCGGAATCGAGAAGTTCGGCGAGCTTGACCTCGAAATCGAAAACAAGACCTACGACATGGTCATGTTCTCAATCCAGGGCCCGAAGGCGAGAGACCTCGCGAAGGAGCTCTTCGGCATAGACATCAACGAACTCTGGTGGTTCCAGGCCAAGGAGGTTGAACTCGACGGAATCAAGATGCTCCTCTCAAGGAG
>JAGHBN010000083.1 GCA_021160985.1 Thermococcus sp. | reverse complement strand
TACTCCTTCAGTCCCAAGGTTCTGGACAGAGCTTTCGTTGTGGAGTTCCATGATGTTGAACTTGAGGAGTATCCACCGGAGAGAATCAATCTATCAGATGAGGAAGTCGAAAAGCTAAGAAACGCTGTTCTTGACGATCTTCGGAGGGACGGAAGGTTCTTGGCAGTCCGTAAGAAAGGAAAAGATGAATCAGAAGAGGGCGATATTGAAAAAGCCCTTAATGAGCTCAAAGACGCTAACAATGGAAAGTACTGGGAAATCCTCAAACAGCTTAACAAAGCCCTTGAACCCTACGATATGCACTTCGGATATCGCGTCGTTGATGAAATTGCCCTGTTTTTCCAGAGCGCCAGGGAAAGCTGGAAGAGTGGCATCGTTGAATTCGAAAACGATGACGAAATCTTTGACTTGGCACTCCTGATGAAAGTCCTTCCGAAGTTCCACGGGAACAGGAAGAAGCTCGAAGAACCACTAAAGGCCGTTTTGAAACTGTGTCTCTCAGAGAGCGCAGGAATTGACGTCCAAGAGCTCAGGAAAGAGAATGTCATTGAACTCCTCAAAAACTGGGAAAGCGGGAAAGAAAACTTCCGCTTCAAGCACACGGCCAGGAAAGTCCTTCGCATGCTCCGCCAGCTGTACGAGATAGGCTTCGCGAGCTTCAGTTGATTCTTTTTTCCAAAACCCTTATAACTTACCCCCGGGTAAGCTACTTACCCACCCCTAACTCAGAACTCCCACCACTCCGACTGTATCTCCTTCACCCTTGCAACGGTTCTGAGGGCTTCGTATGAGGGCCTCACGGGAACTTCGTGGATTTCTCCGCTCAGGTAGCCATTTATGAATGCAGGAAGTCCCCTGTCAAGCCCTACTGAGTAGCCTCCTTCTAAAACCACCGCGAGCGGATAGCGCGAGAGCGTGGAACCGGCGTACGTGAAGAACAGCTCGCTCAGCCGTAGTGTCGTCAGGCTCTCCTCGAGAAAGCCGTCAAAGCCGGCTGAAATGACAACAAGCTTCGGTTTGAACTGGGCCAGTATCGGAAGAACTATTTCGTTCCATGCATAGATATATTCATCGTCCCCCGCGTGGTGGGGCATCGGCAGGTTGATTTTCGTCCCCTCAGCTCCCTTACCGCCGACCTCGTATTCATAACCGCTCCACGGATAGATGTAGCGCTCGTGCAGGTCTATGTGGACCGCTTTGTCGTCGTTCCAGAGTATCTCCTGCGTCCCGTTGCCGTGGTGGGCGTCGAAGTCTATAATGAGAACCCTTCCGGCGACCTCTTCTGCCAGTTTCGCAGCGTAGGCAGCGTTGTTGAAGATGCAGAAACCTAGGGAGGGTGCGTTGAAGGCCCTGCCGGATCTGCCGGCGTGGTGGCCGGGAGGTCTGACGAGGGCAAGGTGGAGGCCCTCCTTCTTTAGGGCTAGGTTGACGGCCTCTCTGACCGCTCCAAACGCTGTTAGGGCAGCATCCCAGGTTCCTGGCGAGACGTAGGTATCCGGGTCGAGGTGGGAGTGCCTTACACTTGCCTCCCTCACCCTTTCAACGTACCCCCTTTCGTGAACCTTCAGAAGTTCCTCCGGGTCCACCGGTTCCGGCTCTCTGGGCTCCCAGAGGCCTAGCCTTTCTAGGGCTTTTATTGCGGTGAGGAGTCGAGAGGGATTTTCTGGGTGGTACGAAGGGGGCCGGTGTTCAAGGAAAACGGGAGAGTAGACAACAGAAAGAACGGGGGAGACCAAGCGGCCTCACCATTCCTCCTCTTCCTCGATTAGACCGTACTTCTCAAGCTCGTGGAGGAGCTTTCTGACGGCCTCCCAGGCGTCGTGCTCGCTCTTTGCTCCGGAGCACACTATCTTCCCCGAGGAGAAGAGGAGTATCACTGCCCTCGGCTCCTTTACCCGGTATATGACGCCGGGGAACTGCTCGGGCTCGTACTCACAGTTGGGGAGGCTCAGGGCGACGGCATCGAGGTTGAACTCCATGCCGATGTCGCCGCTGAAAACCATGTTCTGTATGTCTATCTGCGGTGCTCTCGAGAACTTTGCCCCGATTTTCTTGAGCATCTGGATGAGCTTGTTGACAGCCCTCTCTATGTCCTCGACGCTTTTGGCGCCGGTGACGACGAGTTTTCCGGAGCTGAATATCAGAAGGGCCACTTTGGGTTCATCAAAACGACAGATTATGCCCGGGAACTCCTCAGGGTTGTACTTGGAGTTGGGGCATATCTCGATGACTTTTTCAAGGTTCAGCTGTGTAAAAAGATCCACAGAAGCGACGATATTTTCAATTCTGAGCTTTACATTACTCATATCTACCAAGGCTTACACCTCCAGATGGTGGGTTTAAAAACCCCTTTATAAATGGGGGAGGTCGCTTTTTAAAACTTTATGCTCAGAGAAGAGCATCGAAATTAAGAAAAGGTAGACGGTTAAAGAAAAGAAGGACTACATCACAATCACATGTAGGCCTCGACAAGGGTCTTGCCTGCTTCGGTCAGGCTCTTGGTTCCGAGGAAGCCAAGCTGGCGGAGCATCGTCAGGGCCTTCTTTATCTCGTCGTCGCTGAGGCTGAGGTGCTTCCTGATGACGTCCACTTCCTCGATCTTGTAGTCCCTTGCCTCTCCCTTCTCCTTCCATATCCCCTTGAAGGTCTCGATGTTGTCGTAGATGACCCTTAGCACGTTGTAGAGCGTCGGCGTGACGCTGAACTTGACCTTGACTATCTCCTGGAGCTTGGCGTTTTCGAGGGCTGTCTTGACCCTGTCTCCGAGCTCGGTTAGCTTGACCATACCGTTCTGGAGCTCCACGATGAAGCCCTTGGCCTCTGCCTCGCCGATTGCCCTGGTTATCTCCTTCTCTTCTCCGCCGACGTAGTCCTTAACCAGCTCGACCAGCTCGTCCCTGTGAATGTACTTCTTCCTCGGGGTCTTGGCAAGTATCGCCGCGTCGTAGCGGGTGATGAACGGCTTCCTCTTAATCGAGCGGCTGAGCTTGAGGTAGAACCTGCCCTTGTCGGTCATTCCGGCCTTTACAACGCCCTCCTCCTGGGCCTTTATGACCCACTCAGCGATGGGCACGTCGCCGCTCTCGGCGTAGGTTATGGCCTTCATTGCGTCGGGGCTGACGGTTCCGAAGTTTATCGCTTCTCTGCCCCACTCGGTGAGCCAGTAGGTATCCTTGCCCTTGATAAGTCTCCTCTCGACGAGCTCCTTGCTCTCGAGGAGGTGCAGGACGGCTCCAAGGTCCTCGACCTCAACGCGCTTGCCGATTTCCTTCTCGGTCGGCAGTATCTCCGGGTTCTTCTCGTACTTCTCCTCTATCTCCTTG
>JAGHBN010000101.1 GCA_021160985.1 Thermococcus sp. | reverse complement strand
TGTTGAAGACGAGGGTCTCGTCCTTAACGGCTCCCCTCTCGTTTAGAACGAGGGGGAGCCGTTAAGGACGAGACCCTCGTCTTCAACATGGGGAACGACACCTACATGATGGTCTGCGACAGCGACGCCTTTGAAAAGCTTGACGCCTGGTTCAACGCCATAAAGCGCGGAGTCGAGAAGTTCGGCGAGCTTGACCTCGAAATCGAAAACAAGACCTACGACATGGTCATGTTCTCGATACAGGGCCCGAAGGCGAGGGACCTCGCGAAGGAGCTCTTCGGCATAGACATCAACGAACTCTGGTGGTTCCAGGCCAAGGAGGTCGAGCTCGACGGAATCAAGATGCTCCTCTCAAGGAGCGGCTACACCGGTGAGAACGGCTGGGAGATTTACTTTGAAGATAAGAACCCCTACCACCCCGACCCGGAGAAGAGGGGCGAGCCCGAGAAGGCCCTGCACGTCTGGGAGACGATTCTGGAGGCCGGCGAGAAGTACGGCATAAAGCCAGCCGGACTCGGAGCGAGGGACACCCTCAGGCTTGAGGCCGGCTACACCCTCTACGGCAACGAGACCAAGGAGCTCCAGCTCCTCAGCACGGATATCGACGAGGTTACCCCCCTCCAGGCCAACCTCGACTTCGCCATATTCTGGGACAAGGAGTTCATAGGCAAGGAGGCACTCCTCAAGCAGAGGGAGCGCGGCCTCGGCAGGAAGATGGTGCACTTCAAGATGGTTGACAAGGGAATCCCGAGAGAAGGCTATAAGGTTCTGGCCAACGGTGAGGTCATCGGTGAGGTCACCAGCGGAACGCTCTCACCGCTCCTTGGAATCGGCATCGGAATAGCCTTCGTGAAGGAAGAGTACGCCAAGCCGGGCCTCGAAATTGAGGTCGAGATTAGGGGCAAGCCCAAGAAGGCCCTAACCGTTACACCGCCCTTCTATGACCCCAAGAAGTACGGTGCCTTCAGGGAGGAGTGATTTTTCCTTCTTTTTTCCATAAACCTTTTAGGTAATGGGGGCGTTACCTGGTAACGGGGGCATTACCTATGCTGTTCGACCCGAGACCGAAGAAAAGGAGGGAAGAGCTTTTTGACAGGGAAAAGGAAATAGAACAGCTTATCAACACCAAAGAGCCGTTAACGCTTCTGCTGGGCATACGCAGGGTCGGGAAGAGCTCCCTGCTCCGGGTAACGCTGAACGAGCTCGAAAACGGCGTTTATATAGATGCACGGAAGATGTACTTTGACTCCGGGGGATGGATAACCTCCGAATCGCTCATCAGAGAGTTTGAAAGTGCCCTAAATGCCCTTAGGGGGGCCGTTCGAGGGAAGGTTGTTGAAACCCTTGGACACGTTAGGGGCGTTTCCATTTCAGGAGTCAGGATTGAGCTGACCCGGGAGGTTCGTGTATCTACGGTTCTGGAGGCTTTGAATGACGTTGGCGCGGTCATCGGTATCGACGAGGCCCAGTACCTGAGGTTTTACGGGTCAAGGGGCGGAAAGGAATTCCTAGCGCTACTCGCCTACTCCTACGACAACCTTGATAACCTGAGGTTCATACTGAGCGGCTCCGAGGTAGGACTCCTCCATGACTTCCTGGGGATGGATGACTACGAGAGTCCCCTCTACGGCAGGTCCCACAGGGAAGTGGTTCTCAAACCGTTCTCAAAGGAGCTTTCCATGGAGTTCCTCAGAAGAGGATTCTCGGAGATCGGAATGGAAGTTCCCGGCGAGGTCATTGAAGGGGCCGTTGGTTTTCTCGATGGTGTACCCGGATGGCTCGTGGAGTTTGGGAGAAAATACGCCGAAACCCGGGACCTCAAGGACTCACTGGAGTACGTGTTCCAGAGGGCCAAAGGGTTTCTCAACGGAGAACTGAAAGAGCTCGAAAGGAGGAGCCCCCGCTACGTGCTGATCCTTGAGGCCATTGCCAGGGGACACAACCGGTGGGAGCTCATAAGGGACTACCTGGCTTCCAGGGGGCACAACGTCCCGAAATCCCGCCTCGCGGAGCTGATTAGGAACCTTGAAAAGATGAGCTGGATCGAGACGGATTTCAGCTCGGGTAGGAAGAGGTACAGGATAATCGACCCAGTAATCGAGCGCGTTTTGATGGAGCGATAGTTTTTTATCCCCCTTCGGCTTTTCCAACATCATGTCCCGCAAGCACGCGATCGGTGCAGTTCTCCTGTGGTCAACGGTTGCCAGTGCTTTCAAACTCTCGCTCCGCTACATGAGCCCGCTTCAGCTCCTTTTTTACGCGTCCCTGACGTCGCTACTTCTTTTTGGGATTCTCTACGTGAGGGAGTTCGCCCCGAGAAGGGAGAACCTTCGCTCCGCATACTTGGGTCTAATAAACCCCCTCCTCTACTATATCGTGCTCTTCTCAGCTTACGACCGATTGCCGGCCCAGGAGGCGCAGGCACTCAACTACACCTGGCCGCTGATGCTCGTCCTGCTCTCAGTCCCCATGCTTGGGAAGAGACCTGGTGTGAAGACGGTATTTGGCCTCTTTCTCGGCTTTCTGGGCGCAATCATCGTTGCGACGAAGGGCAACGTTGCGGGGCTGAACTTTACCGACCCAATAGGTGTAGCCCTCGGCCTGGGGAGCGCACTCATCTGGGCTACCTACTGGCTCCTCAACCTGCGCGATGAGAGAGCCCTCGTTGAAAAGATGTTCTGGAACTTCCTATTTGGCTTTGCCTACGTTTCAATCGCCGTCGCTGCCGCAGACAGCTTTGTAGTGCCTCCCTTAGAGGGTCTGGCCGGCGCGGTTTACGTCGGCCTCTTTGAGATGGGGGTTACCTTCCTCCTCTGGTACCGGGCCGTTGAGGGGAATATGTCGTTCGCCTCGAACATAGCTTATCTGGTTCCCTTCCTGAGCCTGCTCTTCATCTCGGCAGTGGTGGGAGAAGAGATTGCACCGGCGACCGTGGTGGGGCTGGCGATGATAG
>JAGHBN010000071.1 GCA_021160985.1 Thermococcus sp. | reverse complement strand
GTGCTGATTCTTCTAATCCTCCTCATCCTTGCCGGGAACGTTCTCGCGTATCCGGTCGAGATTGGACTCGACGAGGTTCTGCTCGTTGATGACAGCGTTGTCACCTTCGACCCCTCCCCCTCGGGAGACAGGATATACCTGCGCGTTGAGGGCCCTGATGGGTCAAACTCAAGCGTGCTCGGCTTTGGGGAGAGCCTCTTTTTTAATGGGGTCAGCTACACCGTCGGGCGCTTCGACCCGGCCACCAAAAAGCTCGTCCTCCACCTCAGCGGGAACTATTCGAGGCTGGAGATAGTCAAGAAAAAGGACTTCTCGGTGAGGGTTGTTGAATCCTTCGACACCTACACAAGGCTCAGCGTGAGGTGGGACGGCTACTACGGCATAAACGACACGCTTAGGGTGTATTCAAACGGCCTCCTCGTGAAGGAGCTCCCCGTGAGCCTTGAGTGGGGGGACGAGGTGAGCTTTAAGGTCAAGACTCCCCCCGCTGGTCTCCTCGTGCTGTCCATTGGGGAGCTCACCAAGAACGTTGTCATCGAGGATATCGAGAAGCAGGTTGAGATAACCTCCATAAGGCGCGATGAGAGACTGCACGTAACGCTCCTTAACCGCGGAGATGACGTTAACGCGACCGTTATGCTCACGGCCGGAGGGCTCACACTGGAGAAGAAGGAAGTTCACATCGAAAGAGGCGAGCAAAAGGAGGTAACCTTTGAGAGGAACCCCCTTCAGGGCGCGGTGGTCCTTGATTACGGCGCCGTTGTCCAGGAGACCTTCTACTTCCAGCCACCCGATATCTCGGTCGTCTCTTACTCCCTCGACGGGGAGACGCTGAGAATAAGGCTCAAAAACGACGGCGGCCACTTTCACGGAAAGGTCAGCGTTATGAGCAATTCCGTTGTCGTCGGCTCGCCCCTCTACCTCGACCTCAGCCTCCGCGAGGGGGAGGAGAAGGAGGTGGCCTTCAACCTGACCGGAGATGTTAATTATGTCACCATCGTTATCTCTTCGGCCGAGTTCACGACAAGCGTACCCCTAATGCTCGAAAAGGGCCTGGGCGTGCGGTTCGTCAACGACTACGCGAGAACGTACCTCGGCGGGTCAGCGGTTTATAACCTCGTGGTTACGGGGAACGGAAGGGTGGAGTTGGCTGTTGCCGGACTGCCGGATTCGGTCAGGTACGCTTTCTATTACGGCCAGAATGAGGTCAGGACCCTCAACGTCGAGGGGAGCGTCCAGCTGACCCTCGTCGTCTCGCTCCCGAGCTTCCCCTCGGGCTTCCGGGTGGAGGCCCCGCTGAAGTTCAACGCCACGGTAAACGGTGAAAGCTATCCGCTCACGCTGGAGGTCAGCGGTGCCGGCAGGCTCCCGGTTTACGGGGACAACTGGCTCGCCAAGAGCAACTTCACGTCTGAGGTTCACTACCTAGGACTCCCCTACCACGTGGTCTGGCGCGACGTGACGCCCCCTTACATCTTCGAGAACATCACCGGAGAAAAAATAGCCTTCCTTTACGGGCGCTACGTCCGCCAGGGGGAGAACCTGAAGCTCCACGTCCTCAGCCCCTACGGTGAGATCCTCCACACTTCCTCTTCCCCCGAGGGAAGGCCCGACTTCGTTATCTTCAACGAGAGCGAGTTCATGCTCATGGTTGAAGGAAAGGGCTTCTTTGACTCGGTTCTGCTCGTTGCGCGCTACATGGAGAAACCGGAGAACGTCACGCTTGAGCTGGAGAGGAAACCCTTCGGAGAGGGGCTGGAGGTTATAATAATCAACGCCACCCCCCTCCGCGGAAAGAAGCTGACAATTAAGGCCAGCGGCAAAAACCTGGAGCTAAAAGCCTACCACTTCACGCTCAACAGCGAGAGGGAGGACTTCGACCCCCTCGGAACCGGGAAGGCGGTCTTTACTGTGAAAGGCGACAACGTCTCTGGAACTATGGCCGTCAGGAGCGACGAGGACTTTGTGGCGGTGGTCGTCAGGGGCGAGGGGCGCGTTGACCTTTCTTTTGAGGTCGGCGGAGTTGGCGTAAGCGTCTCTGAAGTCACGACGCGCTGGCCCTACCTGGCCATTCTGGGGCTCGGACTTCTCCTCGCCCTGGCAGTCTTCCTTGAAAAGAGGCTTGGGTGAGCTTTTCTCATTTTTCTTTGCCTTCATCATGTTCCGCGGACAACCATTAGAGCCGATCTTACAGAATAAAAAGTTATCCGGACGGCACCGAGGATGCCGGTGGAAATACAACCACAGAGCCCCGCTGATATTCTGATATCCGCTCCAGTTACACCCCCAATTTTTGCAATAACTCTATAATGACTTAAGGGGGCGTAACAGTTTTTACCCAGTATTTCTGCGTTACTGGATAGAACAGTTTGACGGTTTTATGTCCAAAACATTTTTATTCTTTAGTTGAGTACATTGAGTTGATAATACAGATTGTATTTCCCGCGCTTGTGATCATTCAAGAGCAATTGTCGATGCATACATCGCCATCACGAATACGGTCCCTCCTTGGAACGTCTCCCCGGATGACGTACTCCCCAACAGAGCCTATTATTTTGGGGTTGACCTAGAAGTTATAGATAGGGTGAGAGAACAATGCAAAGAATGGTAAGTCGCATGGCAATCTTTCTTCTCGTTGTTCTCATGTTTTTAACCCCTGCAAGCGCAAGCATCCAGAAATCCCTACTCACTCCCCGTGGGGGCATTGAAGTTACCCCCCTCTACGTGAGCACAAATGGGAGCGTAGCCTTCATACATTTCCTCATAATCCGCGCCTGCTCCGGTGGCTGCTCCCAGTGCCCCTTCAGCACCTACGCCGAGTTCCTGAAGTGCACGATATACAGCGGCTCGCCCACAGGCTGGTTTTACCCAGCCTTCCAATTCGACGGAAAGAACATGACTCTCCTAAACCTCCCGAACACGACATGTAACTACACTGTAGATGTATACTGCACGACGCCCCTCGTGAACTGGACTGGGAAGGAGTGGCGGATGTACGTTTGGGAAGGAGGAGATAACGTCACAATGTACCGATATTATCCGGAAAGGAAGTGTATAGAGCCCAAAGCTCTACTAACGAATGGCTCATGCCGACCCTTTGAGCTTGTTGGCTACCGGAGGTTCAACAGGATGGACAACGGCACTCTGGAAGGGCAGTACGTGGTCTTCAGGTTCAACGGGAGCGTCCTCAGAGTCCCTGCCGACGACCTCCTCCCAAGTCTGCAGTACAGGGAGATGCTGAAGCACCTTGAGGCCATGGAGTTCAAAGGTGGCTACCTGATTCTCCTCAAGGACTACGTAGCTTTCGACGCCTCTAACTTCAACTACCAGGGCTGGGCGGTGTTTCCCAACGATTGTGACGTTCTGAAAAATGAGACCCAGTGGGCGAAGTGCGTCGGGGAGCACCTCCCGGAGAGGGACGAGATAAAACCCTATCCAGTATTCTACTACAAAAACGGGAGGGTTGATGTATTCCATCCCCTGGAGGGCCAGGGAGTTGTGCTGAAGTTGTGTTCAGCCGCCAATAAGGGAGATATAGAGAATGTGTCCCAGGAAACTACATCCCCCAGAACGCTGGAATACATGACTGCGGGAGGGCTTCTGATAACACTCCTGGCCTTAATTTTACGAAGAAGGCAATGACTATGCCGGCCTATGGAAAACCTTAAAACCCCACGAAAAAGCTTAAAAAAGGATACCCAAAGCATCAACAGGCATCATGATAACCTCTGGAGGTGTAGTTATGGCGAGAAACAAACCGCTTGCGAAGAAACTCAGGCTCGCTAAGGCCGCCAAGCAGAACAGGCGTGTTCCGGTCTGGGTCATCGTCAAGACCAACAGAAAGGTCATGACCCACCCGAAGAGAAGGATGTGGAGGAGAACCAAGCTTAAGGAGTGAGGTGATTTAGATGATCAAGCCCGGAGAGGAAGTCATATTCGTCGTTCCCATCAAGAAGATAAAGAAGCGCGTTCCGCGCTGGAAGAGGGCCCCGAGGGCCGCCAAGTTCGTCCGCGAGTGGATAGCCAGGCACGCCAAGGCCAACGAGGTAGTCATCGGCACCGACGTCAACGAGAAGCTCTGGGAGCGCGGAGCGGAGAAGCCGCCCAACAAGCTCCGCGTTAAGGTCGTTGTCGAAGAGGAAGAGGGCAAGAGGATTGCCAAGATCTCCCTCGCCTGATTACTTTTAATTTAACGAGGTGACGAGATGCACATAGAAAGGCTCGATTTTGAGAACTCTCCGTATCTGGGCGTTTACGGCACCGCCACCGACAGGTTAGTCCTTATTAGGGAGGGCCTCGGCGAGAAGAAGCTCGAGGTTCTCAGGGAGGTTCTCAAGGTTCCGCTCATTGAAACGAGCATAATGAAGTCCAGGATAGTTGGCATCTTCACCGCCGGCAACTCAAACGCAATAGTCGTCCCCTGGTACATCTGGGACGCAGAGCTGGAGAGGATAAACGGCCATCTCAGGGAGTACGGGATAGACACTGAGGTTGTTCCCTTCCAGAGCACCCTCACGGCCCTCGGAAACCTCATCCTTGCCAACGACAACGCGGCACTGGTAAGCGCCAAGTTCAGCAGGGAGGAGGCAAAGAGGCTCGAGGAGGTGCTCGGCGTCGAGGTCGAGAGGGGCATGATAGGCGACTTCCACGCGGTTGGAAGCGTTGGTGTTGTCACCAACAGGGGCGGGCTCGTCCATCCTGAAGCGACCGACGAGGAGCTTGAATGGCTCCGTGACCTTTTCAAGGTGGACATCTACGTCGGAACCGCCAACATGGGCGTTCCCTTCGTTGGCTCATGTATGCTCGCCAACTCTCACGGTGTCGTTGTTGGACACCTGACAACCGGACCCGAGATTGTGAAGATTGAGGAGGCCCTGGGCTTCCTCGACTGATGATGGGGGTGTGAGTTATGAAAGTTAAGGTCTTCCGCGTTAAGGGCGTTTTCGAGAGGAACGGAAAAAAGGAGAAGTTCACCAAAGAATACAGGGCCCTCAAGGAGGAGCACGTGAGGGAGCTCGTTTACTCGGAGATCGGCAGCAAGCACCGCGTCCTGAGGAGCAAGATATGGATCGAGAGCATCGAGGAGATAAAGCCGGAAGAGGCCGAGGACCCAATAGTTAGAAGGCTCAGCGGGCTCTGATTTCCTTTTCTATTCTACTCCCAGCCCGACGGAGAACTCCATTTCTTCCCCCACCTTTCCAACGCTGAGCCTGAGCGTAAATTTTCCGTGTCCGCTCACGATGGAGGCCAAGCCGAGTGCCTTCTGGAGCTTGGGCACGTCAAGGAGTTTCTCGTGGGATATTATCAGGAGCTTCTCGGAAAGAAACTCGTACTTCACCTTTCCGGGCTCAGAGCCGAAGAAGATCTGGTCCTCCACGAGTTCGCCCACCAGGTCCAAGCCCGCGTAGTCCGCCTTTACAAGGTTCACCGACAGGTCGCCCTCAAAGCCGTTCTCGAGGGGTTTTATCGAGAGCTGGGCGTAGTCCTCCAAGTCACCGGCACTCAAAAGGTCGCTTGGAAAGCTGAACGCATATCTCGGGATTATGTAGAGAAGGAGAACGCCGTTTTTGAGCCTGTAACCCGGAAGTTCCATAAGGCCCGATCCCGGGACGTCTATCTCAAGGCGATATTCCCTCGGTTCAATGCGAAGCTCAGCCCCGTTGACCCTTTCTCCGGGGACGAACTTTCGGGAAGTGCTGAAGAGCCATCCGGAGGTGTAGTACCTAGAGCCCTTCGCACCTATTCTCGGTCCCAGCAGTATAGAGCTCGCGGCCTTAAAGACACCAAAATCCGCCTCAACCGGTTCGCGGAAAACCACATAATTTTCAAGGACTTCAACGGCAGCAATTGTCTCCTCGACGAGCCGTTTGACTTTTCCGGACAACAGTCCTCCACCGGAAACAGTTACAAGTTTCATTTCCGTCCCCCAGAATGGGTTGATGAAAAATATTTAAATCGATTTTTCCTTCCACCCCAGGACCCTCGACTGGTAGTGGCTTTTCGGAAATATCTCAAGCGGATCAATCCCCCTTTCGCGGAGCAGGTGCCTCAGCTCGACCTCGTAGTCGGCCTTCTCAAGCTCTTCACTTTCCCGGATTTCAACGACAAAGAGCCTCTCCGTGAGCTCCCTTATCGTCTTGTAGCCGAGGCCGAGAAGGGGCCTTATGTAAGCGACGTTGAAGCGGTCCTCAAGGGAGCGTGCCCTCGGCAGATCAAGGAAGGGCACCCTGTCGTCCCTCCGCGTCCCGTCGCTCACCCTCCCAACTTCCGGCATCGCCGCTATCGCCTCAAGGGCCCTCTCGTGGATGAACTGAATGGCGTTGTTTGGGTGGCCGTCTCTGACCGCCATATCGGCGGCTTTCTCCAGAATGTCTCTCGACAGATAGACGACCTGATGCTCGAACCCAAGCCTTTCCGCGGTATCTCTGGCAAAGCTCCAGTTGTCGAGCAGGCCGAAGCTGAGGGTTACCAGCCTCACTTCATAGCCGAGCCTGCTTAGAATCCATGCGGCCAAACTCGAGTCCTTTCCGCCCGAGTATAGGTGGTGAACGATCATAGCCTCATCCCATCCCACCGGTGAGTGATGCCAACACATTTAAAAGGCCAACCTTTTTAAAGTGCTTGACCGCGGGAGCTAAGAGGTGAGAGAGATGGAGAACCGTTTACCCGGAAAGGTGAGACGTGCGATACGCGCGAGATACTACGATATCCCTCCGCGAGCGTGGGTCGGGAAGAGAGGGTTAGATGAGAGTGTCATCGAGGAGATAAACACCCAGCTCGAGAAGGACGGCATTCTCAAGGTCGAGATAAGGAAAGGCGCTCTTATCACCACAGGGCTCGACAGACAGGCTCTGGCCAGAAAAGTCGCGAAAATGACCGACAGCGAGCTGATAGACGTAAGGGGCAAAAGGTTTATATTGTTCAAACCGAGGGAAGGTTGGGAAAAGTATTTAAGGAAGCTCCAGAGAAAGGAGCTTTCGAAGGAAAAGCGGGAGGAGAAGCCCGTTACCAAAGTCAAGCTCGATATCGCTCAATTCAGGAGGAAATTCAAGAAAGGGAGGGATTGAAGAATGGCAACAGTCTATGATGTTCCCGGTGATTTGCTCGTCGAGAGAGTCGCTCAGGCTCTCAAGGAGGTTGAGGAGATAAAACCGCCCGAGTGGGCCCCGTTCGTCAAGACCGGCAGGCACAAGGAGCGCCTCCCGGAGCAGGACGACTGGTGGTACTACAGGGTTGCCAGCATACTCAGGAAGGTCTACATTGACGGGCCCGTCGGAATTGAGAGGCTCAGAACCTGGTACGGCGGCAGGAAGAACCGCGGCCACGCCCCGGAGCACTTCTACAAGGCCGGCGGAAGCATCATAAGGAAGGCCCTCCAGCAGCTCGAAAAAGCGGGCTTCGTCCAGAAGGTTCCGGGCGAGGGAAGGGTCATAACCCCCAAGGGTCAGGGCTTCCTCGACAAGATTGCCACCGAGCTCAAGAAGGAGCTCGAGGAGCAGATTCCGGAGCTCAAGAAGTACTGAGGGCCCCGGCCTTTTTCCCTTGTTGGTTTCTCTCAGACTTACTCATTTCTGAATCCAATACCTTTTTAACCGGAGGTCTAACCCTATGGTGGGGGTGAGAGGATGGCCGAGGACATAGAGGAGATCAGGAAGAAGAAGCTCATGGAGCTCCAGAAGAAGTATCTAGAACAGCAGAAGGAGCAGGAGGAAGCCATAAGGCAGGAAATGGAGCTTGAGGCCCAGTTAAACGCGATAATGAGACGCATCCTTACGCCAGAGGCGAGAGAGAGGCTGGGAAGGGTGAAGCTCGTGCGCCCAGAACTTGCGAGACAGGTTGAGCTGGTTCTCGTTCAGCTCTATCAGGCCGGACAGATCAGGGAGCCGATAGACGACGAGAAGTTGAAGAGGATTCTGGCCCAACTGGACTCACGAACAAGGCGGGAGTACCGCATAAAGTGGTGAACACTTCATGGACGCCCGGGAAATAATAAAGGTTCTCGACGAAAAGGGCGAGGTCAGTCTGGAAACCTGGAAGCCCCTCTCCGTCAAGAAGAACGGGGACGGCACCGTTGACATCCTCTACAAGAACCTCCATGTAGGCACCGATGACGATCCCGTGTTCCTGTGGATATACGCGAACGTTGTTGATGACGAGTGGGACGTCAGGGTCCTTGAAAGGATAACTTTCCAGAAGGAGGACCTTGCCTGGCTCATCCGGTACATCCCGAAGAAAGGGGAAGGTTTATAAAGAGGTCGTAGGATTGCCGGCACGTCGGGGGTGTTTGGGTGAATAAACAGAGGGTCTGTCCCGTCTGTGGATCAACCGAATTCATCTATGATCCGGGCAGAGGAGAGGTCGTTTGTAAGGTGTGCGGATACGTCATAGAGGAGAACGTTATCGACATGGGGCCCGAATGGAGGGCTTTTGACACATCCCAGAGAGAAAAGAGAGTCCGTGTTGGAGCTCCTGAGAGCATACTCCTCCACGATAAAGGTCTTTCAACAGACATAGGAATTGACAGGAACCTCTCAGGCCTCATGAGAGAGAAGATGTACCGCCTGAGAAAGTGGCAGTCCCGCCTGAGGGTGAGCGACGCCGCCGAGAGAAATTTAGCGTTCGCCCTGAGCGAGCTCGACAGGCTTGCAAGCAACCTCAGCCTTCCCAGGCACGTTGAGGAGGAAGCGGCGAGACTCTACAGGGAGGCCGTTAGAAAAGGACTCATAAGGGGTCGTTCGATAGAGAGCGTTATAGCCGCGTGTGTTTACTCCGCCTGCAGGCTTCTTAAGATTCCGAGAACCCTGCACGAGATAGCCGACGTTTCTAGGGTGGACAAGAAAGAGATAGGACGGAGCTTCAGGTTCATAGCCAGAAACCTGAACCTAACCCCCAAGAAGCTCTTTGTGAAGCCGACCGACTATGTGAACAAATTCGCGGATGAACTCGGCCTGAGCGAAAAGGTCAGGAGGAGAGCGATTCAAATCCTCGACGAAGCCTACGAGAAGGGCCTCACGAGCGGCAAGAGCCCGGCGGGATTGGTGGCTGCCGCACTCTACATCGCAAGCCTTCTCGAAGGCGAGAAGAAAACCCAGAGAGAGGTCGCCGAAGTGGCGCGAGTCACGGAGGTAACCGTTCGGAACCGCTACAAGGAGCTCGTGGAAAAATTAAACCTGAAGGTCCCGATGGCCTGATCAGCCAAACCAGCTCTCAAGCGTTTTCTGTTTTCCAGCACTTATCGCCTTCTTCAGCCTCTCAAGGCCGTTCTTTACCCTCTCCTCGCTGAAGTCGTGTTCGTCGCACAGAAACTTCAGGATACCTTCCTCGTCCGGTTCACGCCATTTCAGCTCGTACTCGTCCGTAACCGGGGGGTTGAGGAAGAACTCCTTTATAGCGTACAGGTCGACGTCGCTCTCCTTCTGGTATTTCCTAAGCGGATCCTTGGTGCGCTTGACAATAGTCAGCGCCTTTTTCGGTCCGATTCCCTTTATTCCGCCGGGGTTGTAATCCGTGCCAACCAAAATCGCCAGCTCTATAAGCTTCTCCCTGTCTATTCCGAGCTCTTTGAGAACCTCTTCGAGGATAACGAGCTCAGGCTTGACATCAACGTAGACGTTCTTTCCCGGCAGCTTTCTCCTGCCGGTTATCGTGAGGTTGCGGACAAGCCTCGGGGCCCCGAAGAGAAGGGAGTCGTAGTCCTGGCTGGCTGAGGCGTAGACCTTCTTCTTGGCGGCCATGTAAGCGGCCTGGGCCTCTCCCTCACTCGGCGCCTGCACCACGGGGATTCCCATAAGCTCGAGGAGCTCTTTGGCGTCGTTTATCAGCATCTCGTTGACGCGCGTCGCCCTCATCGCGTACTTCTTGGCCTCCTCGAGGTCGCCCCTCTCGAGAGCCTCGTGCCACTTCTCCTCCGCCTCCTCCCTCGCTTCCCTGCGCTTCTCTATCTCCTTCTTCTTGAACTCCGGCGGCTTCCCGTCGAAGACGTACGCGGGTCTAATGCCGGCCTCCATCAAGTTTATTGTGCGGTAGAAGAAGCCGCTGAGGTGCGAAGTTATCCGGCCCTTAGAGTCCATAAGGGGCGTTCCGTCCCTCTGCCTTATTGTCGAGAGGAACTGATACATGGCATTGAACGCATCAATGGCGACTTTCCTGCCGTAAAGGTTCTCGAACTCAATCTCCTTCCTCGGGACGAGCTCACCTATCTGTACTCCCATTCTCACCACCTGAATGAGAAGAGTGCACGAAAGTATTTAGAGTTTACCCGTCTCACTTTCTCCCTCTTTCGATGAGAAACTCCTCGTGGGAAGTTACTCTCCTCCGCTCCTGGACGTATATCCAGCCCATGACGAGGATGAGGGCCGCCATGCCAAGGAGCGTTGTCCAGGGGATCTGCGT
>JAGHBN010000084.1 GCA_021160985.1 Thermococcus sp. | reverse complement strand
TTTCTATACAGAAGATCCAGAGCACTACAACGGACGGCGATGCATCTGCATACTCCGGAGATCTAGTTGGGACTAAGGGCGTTGTAACTGCTGTGGGGAGCAATTTCTTCGTGATTCAGAACGGAACTGGCCCTTGGAGTGGAATATACGTTTACACAGGATCTTCTCCAAAGGTCAAGGAAGGGAATTATGTCAAGGTTATAGGGACGGTAACCGAGTACTATAACATGACGGAAATATCCAAGCCCGTGACAGTGAAAGTTGTTGGTTCTGCGGAAGTTCCAGAGCCCGTTGTCCTCCACACCGGTGACGTTGCCCAGGAGCAGTGGGAGAGCGTGCTGGTACAGGTGGAAAATGCCACTGTAAAGGCCGTTGAGAATGACTATTGGGTGGTAGATGACGGTTCGGGAGAGGTCAAGGTTAGCACCTATCTATATAACCCCACCAGCATAACCCCAGGACAGGTTTACAAGTACATACGGGGAGTATTACTGTATTCCTGGGGAGACTACAAGATAACACCCAGAAACGCTGATGACGTTGTCCTCAAGATCCCCGAAATAGTCAGCCTCGAAGTGCCGCACCGCTATGTGGGAGAGGGCCTAATCAACGTAACGGTCAGAAATAACTACGAGGTTTCCACTAACGTGACCCTTAAGGTCACGGCCGATGGTGACGTGGTCTATCTGAAGAACCTGACCCTTGAAGGAAACGAGGTTCGGCCCGTGCTGGTTACTTGGAACCCCGCTGAGCCCGGAACTTATACAGTAAACGCCACTTTAATGGATCGTGGAGGCAACATCTTTGATGTCGAGTCGGCGGATGTTGAGGTCTCTTACGGGGTTGGGATAAGTCTCTACGAGCTTCCAAAGGTAGTCTTGGTTGAGGAGCCCGTGGAGTTCAACTTTACACTGTTCAACAATTATTCCACTGCAAAGACAGTGGACTTCACGGTTCTCGTCAACGGCAAACCCATCTACTCGAACGAGACCCTGACCCTCGGAAGCGGCGAGGAGGTAAGAGTGAGCATTCCATGGAGCGCTCCTCGCTACGGCAACTACACTGTGAACGCAACTCTGAAATACAACGGCATTATCGTTGCAAGGGTTGACCAGAAGATCTATGCCCAATACGGCATTTCACCCAAGGAAAGCCTTGAGATTAATCCAGTGGCAGATGCTTATAGCTACTACTATAATGGTGAGGACTTCAGCTGGAGGAGCTATTACAAATATTACGCGGACGAGGGCACGCGTTATGAACTTGCCATTGGCAACAGTTCGGACTATGCAATGGAGAGGGCTTACCTTCGCTTTGACCTTGCCTCCATCCCGGAGGAGGCAAACATAACCTACGCGGAGATATGTGTCTATGCGTTTTATGTCAGGAACCCAATGGATGTTGCCGCCTATGAAATTGGAGATTCCTGGAGTGAAACAGACAATCCCACTGAACCGGCGCTTGGAAGCCTCCTTGATACGACCACTGTGGATTATGGCGGGAAATGGTACTGCTGGAACGCCACCGACTACGTTATAGCCGAGAAGTCAGGGGATGGGCTCGTAAGCATAGCCCTTAAAATGGTTAACGAGGATCAGGACAACATTGCCTGGATAGCCTCCCGGGAGAACCCCACCAACAAGCCGTATCTCAGGGTCAACTATTCCCTTCCTGTGGAGATACAGAATTCCGAGAACGTGAGCATCGTGGTCATAGGAGAGGCCAATGCGTCTGCTGAGGGCAAAGACGTGAGTGTGAAGGTGGACGGAAGTACGTACAATTTCGTGGCATCGACCCAGAACGTCTTCGTGGACGCCCTCAACTTTGATCCAAATGAGCCTTCACTTCTGGCCTACTGGAAGGCTGTGTTGACTGGATACGAAATTTCAAAGAGGAGCTACGTAGCAGAGCAAACCCTTGAGAAGACCGTTACTGTGGCCGAGAAACACCTGACCCTCCACTTGGCAATGGGAGAGCCCTCCATGGCAGTGTTGGTCGTTCCAAAGCTCGGAGACAGGGTCGATTCAGTAAGAGTTCTCAAAGATAACGGGGAGTTTAAGCTCGGAGAAAACGCCCTTTCGAGCAGTCTTGGTTACTATTATGTCACTCCCACCCATGTGGTAGTGGTTCTCAAGAAGGATCCGACCGAGGTAATAGTAACGTTCCAGGACGTCGAAGTGGCAACTAGGCCGCCGGCATTTGACACGTTCTACAAGCTCTCACTGAACTACATGATTTACCTCAAGCTCCACAGAGATGAACTCGAATCAGAGTACGAGAAGTTTGAGAACTTCACCTCGGAGCTTAAGAGTTACAACGTTGACCTGAGCATGGTTCCTGTGTCGGATATCCACGAGAAGATGCAGACATATAGGAACATAACTTCCCAGCTGCCGCAGAACCCGGTAAATCTGACGGCATACAGATTTAGGCTGTACATAGTCTTTGTCCAGTCGAGAAAGGCATTCCTCCTTCACAGAGAGCTCATGGAAGAACTTGGTCAGTGGAATCCCGTTCTCGAAAAGGCTGTGCTAACTGCGAGGGAGCTGGCCCAGCAACAAGCCAACCAGACTGGAGAGGGGGTTAATCAGACCGTCAACCAGACTGAGGTCATCATACCTCCTCTCTCTGAAGAAGTGAAGGTGCTCATAGACTACTCCCACGGCCAGTACTATGTGGGTCAGGGGATAGATGAGCTGATCAGAAGGATAAGGGAGAACCTCGAATGGGAGGTCACCGTCAGCACAGAACCCTTAACATACGACCTTCTCAAGGAGTACCGGGTTGTGATACTCCTCAACCCGGAGGAGGATCTGAGTGATAGTGAGGTTGAAGCGCTCCAGAAGTACGTTGAAAGCGGCGGTGGACTGTTAGTAGCGGGCGACTGGTACGCATATGCCAATCTGGAGAGCCTAAACGCAGTGGTTGGAAAGTACGGCATCCAGTTTAATGCCGATGAGCTCATGGACGACGAGCAGAACAGCGGCAGGCCTTACTATCCGTTCGTCGGGATATACAACAAGGACCACCCCGCAATGGAGTACGTTTCAGACACCTGGGTCATGTACTACAACGGTGACACTCTGACGGTTAGCGGTGATGCTGTCTGGCTTATACGGGCGTTTGACACAGGATATGCCGTGGATTCGGACGGCAACGTTATCCAGGAGAAGGGCAGCAGGCCGATACTGGCAGCGGCGGTGGAAGTCGAAGCCGGCAGAATAGTGGCCTACGGCTCCAGCAGGGCCTTTAGCGACGTCTACTATGGAAAATACATAACCAGCAACTGGCCCTTCATCAGAGGTGTCCTCCTCTGGCTGGCTCACCAAGAGTGAGCCCTTTTCCCTTTTCTATGTTGGGCTTTAGATTTCCTTGGGTGGAACAAGGACTCCGAACTCCGTTATGATGCCCCTGATGTACCTCCAGGGAGTAACGTCGAAGAGGAAGTTTCTCACCCGATAGCCCTGTCTTGCATAGGGCCTCTCGACGATTTCTACCTCGTCAGAACTCAGCTCCGGGTGGAGTTTGAAGCTCTCGGCGGCAACATAGAAGGGAACGCCGGTGTCATGGCAGGCGAGGGCGAGGGGATAGGTTCCGGCCTTGTTCACCGCGGCTCCATCGCGGGTAACGCTGTCGGCACCAACCAGTGCAAGGGTGGCCCTCTTCGCGAAGAGGCCGAGCTGTGCGTCCGTTATCACCTCAAAAGGAACACCTAGGGAATCGAGCTCCCTCGCGAGGGCAATGCCCTCGTAATCGGGTGCGCTTTCGGTTAGAATAATGCGGAAGTGTTTTCCTTTCTTCCTGGCCGCCCTGAATATCTCGAGGACCGCTGAAGAGAAGGAGTGCGTGATTACGACCTCATTTTCGTCTATGAGCTCGCTTCCAATGTTTCCGATTTCTTTCCTGGCCTCATCGCTTAGGCGGATGAACTCTTCGGCCTTTGACCTCACAA
This sequence comes from Thermococcus sp., assembly GCA_021160985.1. Taxonomy (GTDB): domain Archaea; phylum Methanobacteriota_B; class Thermococci; order Thermococcales; family Thermococcaceae; genus Thermococcus. The sequence continues at coordinate 2,789 of JAGHBN010000084.1, read as the reverse complement.
CCCCTGGATCCCCCGTCACGGGAATGAACCTTGCCAGGTTGTATAGGGAGGCCATCGTCCTGTTGACTGCAGGGATCTCTCTCTTCATCTCCCTCAGAGCGTCCTCAAGCTCTTCTCCCTCCCGGAGTTCAGAAAGGAGCAGGTACGCTTTGGCTCCCCTCCTTGCCAGGTAGCTCGCGCCCCTTATGCGCTCGGCGCGCATCTCTTCGAGGATGGAACGAATTTCCAGGGGAATCATGGACATCACTCCAGTAGAATTACCTTAACACCAACTTCTTTTGAAGCCTCAGCCATTTTCCTGTCGGAGGTAACGAGAACAGCTCCCTTTGATTTTGCGACTGAGAGATAGTAAATATCTGCAGCCCTTGAACCAGTTTCTTTCACCAGTTTCAAAAGGATCTCCCTTAATTCCTCCTCGGGAACAACACTAATGTATTTTTCTAGGAAACTCAAAACGGTGTCAACATCGGTCTCTTTTCCGAGCTTTCTTACGAGTAAGGAAGATATCTCCACAAGGCCTAAAAACGGCACGTAAATCTGAAATCCTTCTTCCAAGAAAAATGAGAGCAACTCCTTAGACCTCTGATGCCGTTTCAATTGCTTAAAATACAGGTCGTCTTTTTTTCGTCTCCTTGGAACTATAAGGGCGTCAATGATAAAAGATGCATCCGCCACTATCATCTCTCTCTCAGCTCCTCCAGCAGTTCGAGGGTGTCTGGAATATTATCGGGCACATCTCTGTTTATCGCTCTGATAACGTCCTCTAACTCCTTTAGGACACTTTTCCTTCGCTCCCTCCGCACTGCTCTGAATATTTCTCGCACAATGGGTTCTATCTCTTTGGGAACGTCTATTTCTACGGGCATGTTCTCACCGTTTCTGATTATGTGGTGGTCTTTATTATCCTTTCGCTACCAGCCCTCCTCAAAGCGGACTCCCATTTCCTCCATAAAGGCTTTGGCCCTCTCTATCTCCTCCTCGCTCTCGCCAAAAATTATTATCCCGATGTACTTGCCGAAGCCTTTGGGCGAGGAATGAATTCTCACCTTGAAGCGCTTCAGCGTCTCGTTGAGTATCGGCGCGAGCTTGCTCTCGTCGGTTATCTCGGCCAAAAGCTTTCTCTGGACGAACTTCCTCTCACCGAGCCTCGGCAGGACTTCCCTTTCTAGCATTGCCCTCATTTCGCGGGGCATCCCCGGGAGGACGAATATCCTGACCCCTCCGTGCTCGATGTAAGCCCCAGGGGCGGCACCTTCGGTGTTTTCAAGGGGCACTGCACCCTCTGGGAGGTAGGCCATTTTCTTCCTCGCGTCGTTAAGTTCCGGGTCGTCAATCAGACCTTTCCCGTAGAGCCCGCGGTAGAAGGCCTTAATCATCTCAAGGCACTCCTTGCAGAGGACGAGCTCCTTCCCAAGGGCCCTGGCAACCCCAAGCATCGTGACGTCATCGTGGGTTGGGCCGAGACCGCCCGTAATCACGAGAACCTCCGGTTTTCGCGCGAGAAATTCCTGAACTGCGTTCTTTATCTCCTCAATGTCGTCGCCGACGGTGGTCTTTCTCCTCACCCAGTAGCCCCTCTCGGTGAGCTTCTGGGCGATGAAGGCGGAGTTGCTGTCCACGGTGTTCCCGGTGAGGAGTTCGTCCCCTATGGTCAGTATCTCAGCGAACATTCCCACCACCGGTGAGGTTTCAACTCCAAGGCTTATAACGCCAGCGGAGGGGTTTTGCAGGAGAATGTCAAAACGGCCACTTTTCGAAGTGCTTTTCACCACGAGTGAAAGCAACGCTTAAGTATTTTATCGCTATAAAACTCCCGGTGGTTGCCATGGCCAAGGTTAAGGTCGGAATCAACGGCTACGGCACGATAGGAAAGCGTGTCGCCTACGCCGTAACCAAACAGGACGATATGAAGCTCATCGGCGTAACCAAGACCAAGCCGGATTTCGAGACCTACCGCGCGAGGGAGCTTGGAATTCCCGTCTATGCGGCGAGCGAGGAGTTCCTGCCGAGGTTCGAAAAGGCCGGCTTTGAAGTCGCCGGAACCCTGAACGACCTCCTCAGCGAGGTTGACGTCATCGTTGACGCTACCCCCGGAGGAATGGGCGAAAAGAACAAGCCCCTCTACGAGAAGGCGGGCGTTAAGGCCACCTTCCAGGGCGGCGAGAAAGCTAACGTTGCCGAGGTTTCCTTCGTGGCCCAGGCCAACTACGAGAAAGCTTTGGGCAAGGACTACGTTAGGGTAGTTTCTTGCAACACGACGGGTTTAACAAGGACGTTGAGCGCGATTCAGGAGTACATCGACTACGTTTACGCGGTGATGATTCGCCGCGCGGCTGACCCGAACGACTCGAAGCGCGGGCCGGTCAATGCTATACAGCCAAGCGTCACGGTTCCTTCCCACCACGGGCCGGACGTTCAGACTGTCATACCGATAAACATCGAGACGAGCGCCTTCGTAGTTCCGACGACACTCATGCACGTCCACAGCATCATGGTCGAGCTCAAGAAGCCGGTCGAGGCTAAGGATGTTGTGGACATCTTCGAGAACACCACGCGCGTGCTCCTCTTCGAGAAGGAGAAGGGCTTCGAGAGCACGGCTCAGATAATAGAGTTCGCCCGCGACCTGCACCGCGAGTGGAACAACCTCTACGAGATAGCCGTTTGGAAGGAGAGCATAAGCGTCCGCGGGAACAGGCTCTTCTACATCCAGGCCGTCCACCAGGAGAGCGACGTTGTGCCGGAGAACATAGACGCGATAAGGGCCATGTTCGAGCTCGCCGACAAGTGGG
>JAGHBN010000091.1 GCA_021160985.1 Thermococcus sp. | reverse complement strand
CTGCTCGAGGGCAACCTCCTTGCCGTTCGGGTATGTAACGACGACGGTGTAGTTGTATGTTCCAGCCGGGAGGGCAAGCTTCTGGTCAACTGCAGTTGCGTAGTAGTAGTAGCCACCCTCCTCAGCACTGAGCGGGTAGCTCTTCTCGTCGATGACGACTTTAGCACCATCCAGTGGAACAATGCTCAACACGTCAACGTCGAAGCTTCCATAGTTAACTGAACTGCCGTTGGCGGTTGTTTTATCCCAGTACTGAACGACTGGTACTTCCGCAGTTACCAGCGCCCATCCGCCGTCAGGTATTGGAACTACACTGGTATTGGCGACAAGAGTGACGAAATTATTACCGAGCCTGTAAAGGAGTTCAAATGTAGTTACATTGCCTGTGATACCGTCTGGAACTATATCGCTCGCATTGACAAAGAAGGTGGCTTTTAGTGGAGTTTCGTTGGTTGTCTCCATGTAGTAAGCCAGAGCTTCTCCAAAACTGCTGATATCAAACGCCATTGGACTGTCTGGGAACGGATGGGCCTGTGGAAGGTACTCCATGAGGAGGGATAAGTCACTTGCGAAATAGGGAATGTCACCCGTAGACACGTAGTCCATCCAGAAGTTGAGGTATGGGAACTCGTAGACAGGGGTACCGTCCACTGCAACCCCCACAGGTATGCCTGCCTCTTTAACAATCTTATAAGTCCCCGGGTCGTATGTACCGTCAATTACCTCCCCTCTTACTGGGTGCTCCACGCCAACTACTGCCATCAGCTCGGGGGTATAGTTTGCCGCCTTTGGAACGTAGACCCACGCCATTCCCCAGGATTCCTCACCAAATCTTATATCGTCATAACTTACATAGAAGTATCCGTTGTCACCCCAGTCACTGCCCCAGGAGTTTGCTATTTTTATGACTCCATAACCGTCGGGAGTCTCGACGGTGTCGTCGTAGCCGACAATCGTAACTGCGTGGCCTCCCATATAGAATTCAAGGGGCTCACCATACTTGGTTTCGATGTATTTTGACCAAACCTTCCACCATCCTGTCTCTTTTGTGAAGTTGTAGAAGGCAACGGTTACGGTGTACCTCATGAAAGTGTCCCTTAACCCCTGGATGAAAGTTTCGTTGCTCAAGTATGTCTGGTTGACCCATTCATAGTAAGTCTGGTTATTGGTAGCATTTGCTACGTATTCAGCATAGTAGTCAAGGTGTTCAAGTATATCGTCCGCACTCTCGAATAGTGTAACGGCATAGAAAGGCAGCGTAACAGTGTACGCGTACTGAACCACATAGCCCTGAGCTAGGAGTCCCTTCAGGTACTCCCACTGGGTCTCATTGTCTAGGTACAGGATGTACCACTGGCCGTCCGGCGCATATTCGTTGTATGGATCAAAATACTGCCACCAGTACATTTCCTCAGTTCCACTGTTGTGTGGGGCCATGAGCCACTGGGTAAGGTTGGGCCAGACCCATAAATAGTCCTCCGGGAACGGCGGGTAGTTATAGAGAGGGAATGCGCTCAGTGGAACTGCACCAATGGTTGAAATTACGGTCATTGCATCCCATGTTAGACTACCACCATCTTCACCGCCGTTGATGAGGTTGTAGGTGAACGTCGGGTTCATTATGACGTCCGGGGAACTCGGGTAGGGGTTGCCCCTCCACCAGTTGATCATGTAGGTCCAGACGTAGTAGGTGGAGCTCCAAGCGTTGCACGAACCAACGTAACCCTGATCCCCAATGGGGGGTAGGTACAAATCGTTGAAGACTGATTCGGGGAGAGACTGAGTAGTCATGGCAGGACTGCCACCCTTCGCCAGAGGAGTGGTCTTGCCCGGGTAGAAAGGAGCGTTTTCAAGGGCTTCCTTAAATGCCTCCGGCGTCAGAGGTTTGAAGTGAATTCCCGTAACCCTGGCGTAATCCTGAGGAGACACCCATATCATGCCCGTCCTGCGGAACCCTGGAATCTCATCCAAGACCAGCGAATTCTTCCCTTGAAGTCTTGAGCTTGGAACACTAGGCGTGGCTGCCGTCACTGGCGCCCACTGCACAGCCGCTGGGACTACAGAAACCAGCATTACTACCGCGATAAGGACGCTTAACGCCTTTTTATTCATCTTTGCACCTCCATAAGTTATGTCAGTAATGACTAACCCCCATCTAAGATATAAATATTTCGACGGGCATGGAATCAAGATAACACCCCAATCCTTCAAGTGACATTTTGACCAAAAACAGAAGTTTGATGTCCACATAAGTTTACAGACTGACAAAAGTGGGCAGTCACAACGTACAAGTTAACCAAATGAAGAATACATCTGTCACTCCTTAATATGAAGTTTTTCAAAGAGCAGGGGTGTTATTATGAATATTGCGGTGAGGGCATCGACGCCAGAGTCCAGGGAGTATATCATCACCGACAAAACGAGTGCCAGGGCCCGGGGTGATTTCTCGCTCTCCCTAAGGAATGTGCCGAAGAGAAATGCTTCCATGAGGCCGAGAATACCAAAGTCGGCGACGGCCTGCCCGAAAAAGAAGTAGGAGTAGTTGAATGAGGCCCCGAATATCTCAGAGACCATATGTCGGGGGTTGTCGCTCAGGAGGAGGGCGCCGTGGAAGAGCCCCCAGGGAAGGGACAGCCTTACGAGGTTGTGGAACACCAGAAAGGTGAAGCCCACCCGGATCATGAGCGCCTCGAGGCCGCCGCTCATCCAGAGGATGAGCCCGAACAGCCCTATACCCAGCGCCCATATCTCCTTTCTCAGGCCCGGGGAGGAGAAATAGGCCGAGAAGAAGTAGGCGAGATAAACGAGGAGCACCAAGGACCGGAAAGTCCCCAGGAAGAAAACGACGGTATATGCCACCAAAAGCACCGTTTTCCATTTAACGGGCAGCGTGGAATAGGACATCCCCACCGCGGCAAGGAGGGCCAAAAGCACCAGGGGGCCCACAAGAGTGTATCTTATCTCGCGCGTGAAAAGCGGGACACCGTAATGGAGGTAAAGGAGGGGCGGTACCGTGAGAGAGAGCGCCAGGGCGACGTCAGGGAACTTCCTGAAGGGGTCGAGACCGATTTTATAGGAAATGAGAAGCAGCAGGGCCAGTACCGGAGCAACAGGCGGGTCGTAAAATGAGAGGGCCAGAAGAAGCCCCATTAAGAGCCATTCAGGAAGACTTATGCCGGAAAGGTAGCCCATGACGAAAGCAATAAAGAACAGGAGCGCCGTCAGCGTGCCCAGGACAACCAGCGACGGTTCAAACCCTCTTGAATATATTATCGCGCGGAGTTCCGGGTCAAAATAGTTGGCGTAGAGTGAGAGGAGCATGTACAAGAAGAAGGCCAGGCTAAATATTTTTAAGCCCCTCACTTTACCACCACTAAAGGTTGCAGGCAAAGTTTAAAAATTTGAGGGGTGCGCGGTCATGAATAAAGAAAAAGTCTACATATCACTGCTCATTATTGCCTCTTTCCTCGTGAGACTCATCCCCCACAGAAACCTTCTGCTGGCCGCCTACGACGAGTACCTACACCGTGATCTAACCCTTAGAATCGTCCAGGGAGGAATGGGTGTCATTTCAAGAGATATCCCATCCCTGCTTGGCCTCAGAGCCTACAGCTACCCGCCGATGTTCCACGTGATAGGAGCGTTTTTCTATAAGATCTTCCCGTCAGACTACCTCTTTTTCATCCTCCCTGCAGCCTACGGGACCCTTGCAGTCGTCGGTTTCTACTTTGCGTTCAAAGAACTCTTCGAGGACGGCAGAAAAGCTCTCCTCGCAACCCTCCTTCTGGCCTTTGCACCAAACTTCATCTACAGGACCAGTCTCTACATACCCGAGAACCTCGGGCTTTTCTTCTTTTCCCTGAGCATGTTTTTTGGACTCCGCTTCTTGAAGAGGAAAAAGCTCTCAGACCTGGGCTTGCTGGTGATTGTTTTTGCATTATACATGGTCATTCACAGAGGATGGATATTCTTCGCGATGGCCGCCCTAATCGTTCTGGCCTCGCACTGGTGGGGCTTCATAAAAAGAAACCTGCACTATTTCATCGCCCTCGCGCTGATTGGGCTCATCGCATACACCCAGGTTTCCTTTATAAACTCCACAGTCGGCGAGCTGTTCCTGCGGCTCCAGAGAAGTGAGGTGAGCTTCCTCGGGTACTTCAAGTGGATAGGCATCATCCAGCTCGTATTTGGAGCCATTAACACGCCTCATTACCTCAGAAGAGACCCCACAAGGCGGGGCCTTGCACTTTGGGCATGGGCATTTATGCTGGCCGGGGGCATTTCGTTCAGGTTCAGGGACCCCTACGCCACAATCCCCCTCTCCCCTATGGCCGCGGAGTATCTCCTGGATGTTGTAGCGCCTTCCATCAGGCCGTTCCTTGAGAAAACCTTTGAGGGCATTCGGGGGTTCGGCTCCGGCTCCATAAGATCACTTTCAAGGAAAAAGGCCGTTTCAATTTTCGTGCTCGCCATTCTACTCCTGACTCCCGTTGTCCAGGGGGTTTACGGGGCCTACAGTTACATAGAGGCCCCTACTGTGAGCGACAAGGAAGCCTACGAATGGATAGCAAACAACACGCCCGAGGACTCCACGGTGCTCGTTTGGTGGGACATGGGCTACCTGCTGATTGGAAACACCCACCGGAAAGACGTCGTCGTATGGAAGAAGGTCTACCAGGGTTTCTTCGGCGAGGCGCCGACGGTGAAGGAGGCAGGGCAGGCTTACACCGACCACGTCATAATGTTCAGCTCGAACCAGAGGAACTACGCCTACTACCTCATGAAAAAATACAACGTGAGCTACGTTTTCGTTGACAAAAAGAGGTACTCCTACGGCTTCATTCGCTACGGCCTCATGGAATACGCACCCTACGACACCCACTTCAAGCTCGAGTTCTGCAACGGGGGGTCGGTTATATACAAATTCATTCCGGATCCGAGCCTGAAGATGGAGCAGCCCCTCCCGATAAACCACACGGGAGAATACGAGCCCCTCGTGCGCTTCCTGGAGAAGTTCTGGACCGGCTACAACTACGCAGACTTCGACACCAGATTCAAGGCCCACTTCAACCTGAACGCGTGGATACTCAGGATGTACCTCCAGCTCTACAACATAACCGGAGAGGAAGAATTTAGAGACCGTGCGGAATGGCTTCTCCGCTGGCTGTCCTACAAGCAGATGGAGAATGGAGCCTTCCCGTGGGGCGTGCCTCCGAACGACTACACCCTTTACACTGCATACACCCTTGAACCTCTTAGAGAAATTGATTTCGAGGGCAAAGAGAAGTCCATAGAACTCCTGGAGATGAGGCAGAGGGACGACTACTTCATGACGACGCCCAAAGACAAAGAGGGTTCCACGGTTGTTAACGCCCTCCTGCTCCCCCTCTACAACGAACTTGGGATACTCAATGAAACCACGGAACAAAACGTTCTCAACAAGCTGCTGGACGAACAGGATGGGGACGGGAGCTGGAACAACAACATAGGAACCACAACCGCCATCGCATCGAGCCTGGCCAGGTACTACCAGCTCACGGGAGATCAGAGGGTACTCGAGGCCGTCAAGAAGGCCGCAAAGTGGCTGGAGAAACAGCAGGAAGAAAACGGGAAGCTGAAGGTGGAGAGGTTTGAGTACGAGTACTCGCGCTCCACCTACGGACAGATGGCCTACATATACCACGTGGCCGGGCTCTATGACGCGGAGAACCTCACATTGAATTTCATCTACCTGAGCTTTGATCCGACAAGGGAAGTGCACCCCCTTGATTCCGTGGTTACCCTTTACAGATACTTCAGCTATGCATACGGAGATGAAAAGGCCCTCCAGCTCATCAACGACCTCCTGAGGGAACACCACCTCCCCGAGTTCAGCTGACTTCTTCCAATTATTCTCTTCTTCCAATTTTCTAACGTTCATTAGAAACCGAAAATGGCCCCATGCACTCAATGGACACATTTTCTTCCCATTCCAACCATAGACACTAACGAACAGCCTTGGATAGTTAATTTTAAAAATGAGCCCTCGATATATCACCCGCAGTAACAGTTTGTGGAGGGATTCACATGAGTGAATACAAATTTATAAGGTGGTTCGAGGAGCTCGGCAAGGACGACGTTCCGCTTGTTGGTGGAAAGGGCGCCAACCTCGGAGAAATGACCAACGCGGGAATACCCGTCCCGCCCGGATTCTGTGTTACCGCCGAGGCCTACAAGTACTTCGTTGAGAACGTCAAGCTCGAAGATGGCACCGTTCTCCAGGACTGGATCATGAGCATTATAGCCGAGACCAACGTTGACGACAGCAAGCAGCTCCAGGAGAACACCGCCAAGATCAGGCAGAAGATTATCGAGCTCCCGATGCTCCCCGAAATAGCCCAGGAGATCGAGGACGCTTACAAGAAGCTCAGCGCCAGGTTCAACAAGGACGCCGTTTACGTCGCCGTTAGGAGCTCTGCTACCGCCGAGGACCTTCCCGAAGCGAGTTTCGCCGGCCAGCAGGAGACCTATCTCGACGTCTACGGTGTTGACGACGTCATAGACAAGGTCAAGAAGTGCTGGGCCAGCCTCTGGACCGCCAGGGCTACCTTCTACAGGGCCAAGCAGGGCTTCGACCACAGCAAGGTCTATCTCAGCGCTGTCGTCCAGAAGATGGTCAACAGCGAGACCAGCGGTGTTATGTTCACCGCCAACCCGGTCACCAACGACAGGAGCGAGATAATGATCAACGCCGCCTGGGGCCTTGGTGAGGCCGTCGTTAGCGGAAGCGTTTCTCCGGACGAGTACATTGTTGAGAAGGGCACCTGGAAGATAAAGGAGAAGTACATCGCCAAGAAGGAAGTCATGGTCGTCCGCAACCCGGAGACCGGCAAGGGCACCGTCTACGTCAAGGTCGCCGACTACCTCGGCCCCGAGTACGTCGAGAAGCAGGTTCTCACCGAGGAGCAGATCATCGAGGTCGCCAAGATGGGTGCCAAGATCGAGGAGCACTACGGCTGGCCGCAGGACATCGAGTGGGCCTATGACAAGGACGACGGCAAGCTCTACATCGTCCAGAGCAGGCCGATCACCACCCTCAAGGAGGAGGTCAAGACGGAGGAGGCCGAGATGACCGAGGAGATGAAGGTCCTCCTCAAGGGTCTCGGTGCCTCACCCGGCGTTGGTGCCGGTAGGGTTGTCGTCATACTCGACGCCAGCGAGATCGACAAGGTCAAGGAGGGCGACGTCCTCGTCACCACTATGACCAACCCGGACATGGTTCCGGCCATGAAGAGGGCTTCCGCTATCGTCACCGACGAGGGCGGAAGAACCTGCCACGCCGCCATCGTCAGCAGGGAGCTCGGCATCCCGGCCGTCGTCGGTACCAAGGAGGCCACCAAGGTCCTCAAGGACGGCATGCTCGTCACCGTCGACGGTACAAGGGGTGTCGTCTACGAGGGCATAGTCAAGAGCCTCGTCAAGAAGGAGGAGGAAGAGAAGGCTGCCGCTGCCGGAGGACAGGTCGTCGTTGCCGGCGCTCCGCTCGTTACAGCGACCGAGGTCAAGGTCAACGTCTCAATGCCCGAGGTCGCCGAGCGCGCTGCAGCTACCGGCGCCGACGGTGTTGGACTTCTCAGGGCCGAGCACATGATCCTCGGCATAGGGGCCCACCCGATCAAGTTCATCAAGGAGGGCAAGGAAGAGGAGCTCGTCGAGAGGCTCGTCGAGGGCATCAGGAAGGTCGTTGAGGCCTTCTACCCGAGGCGCGTCTG
>JAGHBN010000025.1 GCA_021160985.1 Thermococcus sp. | reverse complement strand
GCCGAGGAAGATGGTGACGATGTTCATGAGCTCCTCCTGGGCAGCCTTGCTGAGCCTCTCGACGACGCCGCTCTCCCTGAACAGGTTGCCTATCATGAGCATTCCAACGAGCGGAGCGGCGCTCGGAACGAGGAGGCTGATAACGATCATGCTGACTATCGGGAAGATTATCTTCTCCCTCTTGGACACGGGCCTGAGCTGCTCCATCCTTATGCGCCTCTCCTCCTTGCTCGTGAGGGCCCTTATGATTGGCGGCTGAATCAGCGGGACCAGACTCATGTAGCTGTAGGCAGCTACCGCCGTCGCTCCGAGTATCTCCGGTGCAAGCTTCGTGGTAAGGTATATCGTCGTCGGCCCGTCGGCGCCACCTATGATGCCTATGCTCGCCGCCTGGTGGAGGTTGAAGCCGAGTACAAGGGCGGTGAGCATCGCTATGAACACACCTATCTGCGCCGCCGCACCCATGAGCGCCGTCTTGGGGTCGGCTATCATCGGACCGAAGTCGGTCATAGCCCCGAGGCCGAAGAATATCAGGAGCGGCACTATCTCCGTCCTGATGAGGGTGTAGTAGATTATGTCAAAGATTCCCGGATGGCCGTAATGCTGGTTCATGTAGCTCAGCGTCGCGAAGATGTTCTCGGATATCTCCTCCGGCAGGTTGGGGGCTATCGGCCAGTTGGCAACGTGGCCAAGCGGGATGTTCACCAGCACGGCGCTTATGCCTATCGGGAGGAGCAGGAGGGGCTCCATCTCGTAGCGGATGGCCAGGTACACTAGGACCAGACCGACGGCTATCATTATGATGTTGCCAACCGTCAGGTTGAGCAGTCCCATCCCTTCGAAGAACGTTATTATTGACTCCACCAGTCCTGCCATCTGTCCTCACCCTAGTTCGATTAGTGGTTGTCCGGTGTCTACGGTGTCGCCTTCTTTGACGAGGATTTTCTTGATTACTCCGTCTTTTGGTGCTGGTATTTCGTTCTCCATTTTCATCGCTTCTAAGACGAGTAGTCCTTGTCCAGTCTTAACTTCCTCGCCTTCCTTCACGAGTATTCTGAGAATCTTACCCGGCATTGGGGCTGTAACAACACCCTCCCCCGCCGGAGCTGGAGTTGACGCTGCTGGAGCCGGAGTCGGAGCAGAGACAGAAGCTTGGGGAACACTCGGAGCAGAGGGGGTGACAGGTGCTTCAACGGGGGCGGTGAGGGCGCCCACGTCAATTCCAAGCCCCTTGGCCTCAACTTCGTAGCTCTTGCCCTCAAAGGCAACCTTGAACCTGCCCATTCCAAGCTCCTCAACCTCTACCTCATACTCAACACCATCAACGATGACCTTAACCTTCGCCATTTTCACCACTTCCCCATCTCATAGTTGAAGTCCTCAACTTCCTCCATGCTCGACTGGACGCCGTAGAGGCGCCAGGCATCTGAAACCTTCCTCTTGAATGGCAGGGGCCTGAGCTGGGAAGCCTTCTCGGCGGTGTATGCCAGAACTGCCGCCATTATGACGGCCAGGTCCTTGGGGGGTACGGTGGGTCTTTCCTCCTTCACCTCCGGAGCGGGGGCAGGGGCTGGCTCGGACACCGACAGCTCCCTTTCAACAAGCCTTCTTTCGAGCCAGCCGACGGCGTAGAGAACAACGGCCAGTATGCTGAGCACCATGAAGACTATTGTGACGCCGAGGACGGTCAGATTGAGGCCCTCCATGAACTCGCTCATGCTTTCACCTCACAGCGGTATGTTGCCGTGCTTCTTCGGGGGCAGCTTAACGCGCTTGCTCTCCATGGCCTCAAGAGCGAGGATTATCTTTGCCCTCGTCTCGGCAGGGTCTATGACGTCGTCTATGTAGCCCCTCGCCGCTGCAACGTACGGGTTGGCGAAGCGTTCGCGGTACTCGGCTATCTTCTGCTGCCTCACTTCCTCCGGGTTCTCTGCTGCGGCAATCTCCTTTCTGAAGATGATGTTGGCCGCTCCCTCTGGACCCATGACCGCTATCTCTGCGGTGGGCCAGGCGAAGACGAAGTCGGCTCCAAGGTGCTTGCTCCCCATGGCGAGGTAGGCACCGCCGTAGGCCTTCCTGAGGATGACCGTGACCATCGGAACCGTTGCCTCGGAGTAGGCGTAGAGGACCTTTGCACCGTGCCGGATGATTCCGCCGTACTCCTGCTGGGTTCCCGGGAGGTAGCCCGGAACGTCAACGAGGGTGACTATCGGGATGTTGAAGGCGTCGCAGGTTCTAACGAACCTGGCAATCTTGTCGGAGCTGTCTATGTCGAGAACGCCCGCGAAGTGTATCGGGTTGTTGGCGACTATACCGACGGTCTGGCCGTTCATCCTTCCGAATCCAACGACAGCGTTCGGGGCGAAGTAGGGCAGAATCTCCAGGAAGTCTGGGTTGCCGTTCTCGTCCCTGTCGACTATCTCGTAGATGACCTGCCTGACGTCGTAGCCCTTGTTCGGGTCGTCCGGGACGATTGAGTAGAGGTTCTCGGTCTTCCTGAAGGGCAGGTCGTTTGTCTTGACGCGCGGCGGCTTTTCCATGTTGTTTGACGGCAGGTAGCTGAGAAGCCTCCTTATGAGGGCAAGAACCTCTTCATCATTCTTGCCCACGAGGTGGGCCTGTCCACTCTTCTGGGCGTGAACCATTGCACCACCGAGCTGAATCGGCGTGACCTCGACGCCGGTGACGGCCTTAACGACCTGTGGGCCGGTGATGAACATGAAGCTTGCCGGGTTGTCCACCATGAGGATGAAGTCTCCTATTGCCGGGCTGTAAACGGCTCCTCCGGCGCAGGGGCCCATAATCGCGGTGATCTGCGGGACAACACCGCTGAGAATTGTGTTCATCTTGAAGATCTCACCGTAGCCCTTGAGCGAGTCAACGCCCTCCTGAATCCTCGCCCCACCGGAGTCGTTGAGGCCTATGACGGGAGCGCCGGCTTCAAGGGCCAGCTCCATTACGCGCTTTATCTTCGCCGCGTGCATCTCGCCGAGAGAACCACCCATGACGGTGAAGTCCTGGGCAAACACGAAGACGAGCCTTCCGTCGATGGTTCCGTAGCCGGTGATGACGCCATCGGCGGGCAGTTCCTTCTTATCGAGCCCGAACTCCGTCCCGCGGTGCTTGACGAACATTCCTATCTCCACAAAGCTTCCTGGGTCGAGAAGCTTCTCAATTCTTTCGCGGGCGGTGAGCTTTCCTTTAGCGTGCTGTTTTTCAACGGCCCCTTCGCCGCCCATCTCGAGTATCTTCTTCTTTCTCTCATACAGTTCGTTGACTTTCACCTCCATGCTCATAAGAACTCCCCCTGAGTGGATTTATGTCCGGCACTTGTAGTTTGTAAAGTTTAAAAGGGTTTTCAAAAACGTTAGGCCTCCCAAAGAAAAAATGTGTACAATAGTACAAGAATTGGATGAAAAAAGGTTCAGAGGTGCTGGATTGGCGTCTCGGCACCACATGCTTCACACTTGAGGAAGTGGAAGCGGCCCTTCTTGAGTATCTTGGTGTCGGGCGAGCCACAGACAGGACAGATGACGTACCCCTTGAGGTACTTCTTCATCTTGTTGGCTATAAGGTAGGGAGTAAACCTTCCCTGGAGGATCACACGCCTGCCCTCGAGCGTTCCTGCGGTAGCCACCTCGCGCAGTATGAACTTGAGCAGGTGGTTCGGGTCGCGGTTCATGGCCTCCGCTATGTCCACAAAGTTTTCGATTATAGTCCTGTTGCCGGCGATCGTGACCTGGGCTGGTGGGACTTCGAAACGGGACGTGTGGTGCTTCACGTTTTCCGGCAGTTCCTCGTAAGCCTTATCGAGCAGCCCTTCGAAATCGTAAAAGTCAACCTTCTTCTCTTCCATGCTCTCACCCCATCCTAACTATTCCAGCCACTTTATAATCTTTGGCTTTATCCGAGCACTCTGTAGAATCCTGCCCTTGGCTCGTATATCCTTGACTTGGCGGAGAGCTCTTCCAGCAGACGCCTGGCTTCGGCCTTGTTTATGCCCTGCTTGGCGGCCTCCTCGAGTATCCTGTCGACGGGGGCACCGTACTCTCCCTCGTCCTCGAGGGCCTTCACTATGCTCACGAGGCGGTCTATCTTGTTGATTTTCCTTGAGCTCGTACCCACCTCGAGTATTGATACGTCGAGCGTTCCCTCCTCGTCCACGGCTATCTTCTTTATCATGTCCTCAACGAGCCTTATCGCTGCCCTGGCATCCTCTCTCGTCACGGTCTCGCTCAGCCTCATCCTCGCGTGTGCCTCGCTGAGACGGATTAGCGCTTCCAGCTGTCTCGCGGTAATCGGTATAGGCTGCACACCCTCATCGTCGCTGGAGCGTCTGAATCCCTTCCTCATCCTCACGTAGTAGCGCTTTATCTCCTCCATGGCCTCCCTGCTCAGCACCGGGTGGATGTTCTTCCTGGCGTAGGCTATGTACTTCTTGAGAAGGTCGTGGGGTATTTTCGGCGTCACGGCCTCCGCTTCGCCCCTGCGGACTTTGAGGATGTGCTCCGCTATGTTGGAATCGAGCTTCTCGTCGGGCTCGTCCAGGAGGAGGAATATCAGGTCAAACCTGCTCAGCAGTGTGGGCGGAAGGTCGAGCTGCTCCGGGAGGCTCTTGTGCCGGTTGAAACGGCCGTACTTCGGGTTTGCGGCGGCTATGACGGTTGTCCTGGCGTTCAGCGTTGCGGTTATGCCTGCTTTCGAGATGCTTATAGTGTTGTGGAGAACCAGCCCGTGGGAAACGAAGAGGTGATGCGGCTCGACTGTTACGTCGTAGACCCACTCCCAGCGGTCGTTGGGTATCTCTTCGACCTCGTTTATCTTAAGGAAGTTGATGTTGGCGTTTAGGAGGTCTTCCACGCTCTTTATGGCCTTCTCGATCCTTTCTGTCGCCGCTTTTATTTCGTCCCTCACTATCGATAGGGCGAGCGGCTCTCCCCTCGCTACCCACTGTGTGAGGGTCTGGGCGGTGAGCCCGTACTTGGAGGCGACCTTCGATTTGATGAGGTAGTTGAGGGCTTCGAGGGGCTCTTTCTCGGCGATTTCCAGGACATACTTGATGTGGTTCCTAAGCCTTTCTATCTCCTCTCGCAGGAGGTTTTCTGAAACGAGGGGTTTTCTCGCGTGGTACCACTTGGAGAGCTTGAAGCGCAGTTCTTTTCCGGCGTCTCTTAGAGTCCTCAGGAGCTCTCCCGGGAAGGTTCTCTCCGCGGTAAGAACCTCGTAGCCGGCTGAACCCTTCCTTATTCTCGATACAATGCCAAGGGAGTAGAGGTAGTCCTGCCTGGCCCAAGCACTCTTTTTGTCCTTTAAAACCTTGTCGTCCGGTGGCTGGAGTTCTATTGGGTACTTCGAGACTCCGAGCACCATGTCGTCCACGGTGACCTTCTCGGCCGGTTTTTCCCTTATCTCGCCGTTTTCCCACACCATTATCGGGTGCTCCGGCGTTACTGTTATCTCCCTGCCGTTCGAAAACCTCAGCCGTATGAACTTCTCCGGGGCCTTGTGCCTGCTCACGCGGTCCGCCTTGACCTTGATCACTTCCTTCTTCTCAAGGTCGTAGGCAAGTAACTCTATGTCATCAACCGGCAGGATCTCGGTGTCCTTGCCGAGGATTACCCTGTCACGGTTGGCCTCAATGAGTGAATCAACCAGCTCACCTATCTTCACCTTCCTGCCGTCAGCTAAGAGGAGCTCAAAGTCGTGGTGGTAGCTCTGCTGCTCCAGCGCCTCGTGTATCGCGCTCCTGTCCCTGTCGCTCATCTTGTCGAACTCGTCGATGCAGTTGTGGACAACAATTCCCTCAGCCAGGAAGTTGTGCTCGCCGGGCACGTAGAGGTCATAGACGTAGCCATCGTAGGGAACGCGCTCGATGGAGGTGATTTCATCTGGGCGGGGGCTGAAGTTTTCATCGAGTCCGATGACGCTCTCGCCGACCTTAAACTTCTC
This sequence comes from Thermococcus sp., assembly GCA_021160985.1. Taxonomy (GTDB): domain Archaea; phylum Methanobacteriota_B; class Thermococci; order Thermococcales; family Thermococcaceae; genus Thermococcus. The sequence goes on along the minus strand of JAGHBN010000025.1, from coordinate 5,241 downwards.
CGCCTCCTTCCACTCGAGGGTCTGACCGTCTATGAGGAGGTGGTCTGGGGTCAGCGTCACCTCATTGCCAGAGCGGAACTTCAGCCTGAGTAGCTCACCTTTCCAGGGCTTCCTGCGAATTATCGTGGCCTTTGATGCCTTCGTCTTCATGTTTGTGAGGTCGAGGGCAGTAACTTCCATCTCCTTCTCCTGGATGTCCACAACCTGGCCGTCGGAGAGGGCCTTGTATGACTTCTCCGACTCAAAGAGGTCTTCTATGCGGACGTACTTTCCATTCACAAGAACCCTTGAGTCGGGGTGGAGGCAGGCGAACCCGCCATCCGCTAACACGAGAACACCAGCTTCCAGAACCCACGAGCCGGTGAACTCGTCCCGGACTGCGGCGGCCGTGTTGTGGACGACAAAGCCGTTGGCAATGAAGCTGTGAGAGCCCTCAACCGTGAGGTCGTAGACGTGGTCGTACGGGGAGCTGATGATCTCGGTCGTAACTCTAACAACCCCGTTATCCGTTAAAACTTGGTCTGTGATGTCCTTTGCCTGTTTCCAGCCCTCAGGAGTTAAAAGCCTCGTTTCCGGCGTTACAACGATTTCCCTGCCATCTTTAGCGCGTATGCGCACGAGCTTTTCTGGGGCTTTCAACTTCCAAAGGCGAAGAACTCTCCGTGCCCCCTCTTTTGTTTTGACCGTGAGTCCAAGGGGTTCGGCATCAACGCTCTTATACTCAGTCACGTCCTCAGGAATAACCCTGTCCACGAGAGAGCCTATTTCAAACCTTCCCATGTTGGTTTCAATGACCGAATCCGGAGCAACGCAGAGACCGGCCGCCGAACTGCTCTTCCCGCTCGTATAAATTGCCCTCGGCGCCAGGTTGGCCACGTAGCGGAGGAGCTGGCTGTTGTGGACAAAGATGTCGTTGGCTATGAAGTTGTGGTGTTCCGGAACCTGGAGGTCATAGACCCACTCGTGCTCCGGAGTATATTCCTCAATCTCCACTATCCTGTCCCAGAAGATGTCTGACTCTTCAAGGAGCTTCTTCAGGCCTTCGTCTTCCGTTTTGGGCACTATCCTCGGCTCGTTGTCGCGCCTTGGCGTTGCAATAAAGTCCCCAACCCTCAGCTCCTCAGCTTTCCTCGTCCTGAACTGGCCGTTTTCGAAGGTGAAGAACGGGTGAGTCGGAGTTACGCGGATTTCGCGCCCGCTCGCAGTCTTTATTCTAAACATCCTATCTGGGGCTTTCCTCTTCCAGGCGATGTTTGCTTTGACCTTCCTGACCTTCAGCGTCTTTGCGTCTAGAGCATACAGTTCGAGTTCAATCGGGGCATAAAAGCCATCGTCAACTCTTCCGAGCGTCTCATTTGCCTCTGCCTTTTCGATGGCCTTTTCGATTATCCTGCCAATCTCTCTCAGGCTCCCATCTGCGAGAAGAACTTTCGTATGGTAATCAACACACTTGGCAACACCGGGGTCACCGACGAGCAAAACATGGCTCTCTCCCCTCAGCTTCGTGCCGTCCGGAAGAATCCTCTGGACACCGCCGAAGAGCGCCAGGGCTATGCCCATCTTCACATCCTTCATGCCCCAGATGGCGGGGGCTATCGAGTCCACTATAGTCTCTATGACGTCCTTACGCCGCGCCAGCTCCCTTATCTTCTGCTCGTCCTCCGGGGAGATGTCAAGCTCCTCTATCTCCTTGCTGAGCTGCTCGATGTGGTTGACCTCTAAGACCTTCTTGAATATCGGTTTCTTGTCCTTCTGTTCTAGGATTACCCTGAGTACCCCCGTGATCAGAACCCTGTCGCCGGGCAAGGCGCTGTCCACCATATCGTCGAGCAGTATCGCGTCAACGAACCTTGGCATCTGGCCGCCCTTGAGGCTCTCCGGCCTGTCCTGAAGGCGGAAGCTCTGGAAGTTGATGAAGCGGCTCTTCTCGACGTCCAGGTCAATGTTCCTCGAACCGCAGGCGTCACATCTTGCCGGCTTTATGAGGTTCTCGTACGGCTTTTGGAGCCTTATCATCTCGTTTCCGCAGTCCTTACACACGAAAACGGCCTTCTGGACGAAGGGTTTGACCTCACTGACACGCGTGACTATACCGTCAACCTGGATAAAGCGGTTTATGTGCTCGCTCCCGAGCTCCTTAACGAGGAGCGTCTTGGGGAGGTTGTAGAACCTGGCATGAACCTTGAACTCCTCCTTCTTCTCTATTGGAGGTTCCCTCAGGACTATCTGGATGGCATCTTCTGCAGCCTCTATTGCTTCCTCGGGGTTGTTGAGGAGCTCTTCCGCGAGCTCCGGGTCGTAGGAGTTTAGGTGTGTCCAGTCAATCGTCAGCGAGCGCTTTGGGATGACGGTGAGCAGATCCTTCAGCTTGTTTATGTAGACCTCATTTCCCCTGTCATCGGCGTAGTTGCGCAGGAAGCTCGCAAACCTTTCAATAATGTCCTCCCTGTCCATCACTCCTCACCCAGCCACTCGTTCCTGATTTTAGATATCTGGAGGTATACACTCTTCTCCTCCGGCGACAGGCGGGAGAGTATCTCGAGGCTGTTCGGCCTCAGTCTCACCGCCTCGAGTATCTTTCTGAAACGTATCATCTTGAGGTGCTTCAGCTTCTTCTTCAGGTTGGCGAGCTTGGTCAGCTTGATGTTGATGGCCTCGATGCCCTCGCCGGCGTTCATTCTCACGTAGTTCTCGAGGTAGTACATATAGAACTCCGCCCTCTCATACAGGCCCGCGGGAAGGGGCATTATGGGCTCGTTTTCCTTCTCCTCATTTATCGCCCTGTCTATCTCGCCTATTATCTTATCGGCCTCGTCGATAACATCAACTACCCCTGACTCCCAGAGCTCCTTGGCTTTCCAGTCCTCCAGCAGGATTATGTCGCCCCTTTTCCAGTCTCCGAAGGGTTTAAGCACTTTGACTGCTATCTTTGCCCTACCAGTGAACATGGTACCACCCTCTCGAATAGAGCCCTCTTCGGTTGAAGCTATTAAACTTTGGGTCAAGGGTTATAAGGAGATTGGGGTCACATCCCTATGGTGGGAACATGCTTGTAGGTATTATGAGCGACACTCACGACAACTTACCGGCTATTAGAAAGGCTGTGGACTTTTTCAACGAACAGAACGTCGAGCTGGTGCTTCACGCAGGGGATTTCGTAGCGCCTTTCGTAGCGAGGGAGCTTGGAAAGCTCAAGGCCCCTCTCAAGGGAGTCTTTGGCAACAACGACGGTGAAAGGGAAGGTCTCCATGAGGCCCTGGGAATATGCGACGAGATACTGGAGATAGAGGCGGACGGGATGAAAATAGCGGTTACCCACGGAACGGACGAGCGCATCGTTCGCGCGCTTGCCAGGAGCAGGCTGTACGACGTCGTCATAGTGGGTCACACCCACAGGTACGAGATAAGGGAGGAGGGCATGACGATCCTCGTGAATCCGGGGGAAGTCTGCGGCTACGTAACCGGCGTCAAGAGTGTTGCCCTTCTCGACACGAGGAGGAGGGAGGTTAAAATCGTTAACCTCGATACCGGAGAGCTTTTGGGGGCCATGAGCCTCTGATTTCTCCTTTTGTGGTGGGTAGCATGGAGGACGTGCTGATACCGAAGGAGCGGAGGGATGCGGTGGTCTTCGTCGGGATAGACGAGGCTGAGCGGGTGGAGTTCATCAAGGTGTACGGCGTCAGCGAGGAGACTGCCAAGAGCGCTCTGGAGGAGTTTTTCAGCGCGAAGGGCCTTTTTCCAGAGGACTACAGGCTCGTAAGCAGGGGATTTGAACCTCTAGAGGGCAAGAGGGCGATAACCACAAGGACCGAGGCCCGGCTTGCCGCTGCCCTCTCAAGGCTCGGTTTAAAGCTGGTCTCAAATGGCGTCCTGTACATCGACGAGGACGAGGTATACCAGTTCACCCTTGTGAGCGATTCCCTTTATGACAGGCTTGTTCCAAAGACCGGGGCGGGTCCAAAGGTTGATCCGCTTAAAGTACTTTCCCTCGGGGTTGATGCGGTTGTTGAGAACCTGGCCGGCATCGACCTGAGGAAGGTCGTGCCTGAGGGCACGGTAATACTCCACGAGGCCCCCCTCTCAGAGGTGGCTGAACTCCTGGCCGCTGAGAGGAGCTACAGTATTGTGGTCGAAACCAAGGATGCATCGAAGTACGCGCCCCTCGACTTTCAGGCAGTTTTAAGGCTTCCGCCGATGGAAAGGGAGGAGTTCGCTCGAAAGCTGTCGGAGCTTCTCGGAGTGGAGGTTTCCACCGAGCTGGTGGCCAGGCTCCCAGAGATCCGACTCAACGAGAGAAATGCAATGGGAATAGCAGAGCTGGCCAGGAAGCTCTCATCCGGACTTGGAATCTCGCTGGAGGAAGCCCTTGAGCTGGCTGTGGGGCTCAACCTTGGAGAGCTTTGAAGTAGGCCTTAACCGCTTCTCTAAATGAGGGGTTAAGCTTCCCGAGGACGGCGTTCACCTTTTCACGTCTCTTTCTCTCGCCCGCGAGATAGCCCAGGAGGAGGCACTCGTCCACAGAAAGCCCGGAAACCTCCTGGGGCTCTTCACCGGCTAAAATCCTATCCAGGATGGGCCTCAGCCTCTCGCTTCTCCTCTCAAACTCCAGCCAGTCCACATTGAGCCTGCCCCTTATGGAAATCTCACTTGCCTTCTCAAGGTAAGGCCGGATTTTCTCGCCGAGGGATGAAGATAGAATCCTCGAGATGAACTCCTCAACGTAGGCCATGTCATCCCCGAGCCTCTTTCTGTCAACGAGGTCGAGGCTTCCGTATAGTGCCCTTGCCACGAGATAGCAGAGTGCTGCACAGGGGATGAGGGGAACGTAGAGCTCCCTGCCGGTGACCACCACTTTATCCCCGGGTTCTCTCTTCAGGGTTTCGAGGAGGGTTCCGAGAGGGTAGCTCAGGCTCTTCACGCAGAACTCCAGCTCGTCCATACTCTCACCATGCCACATTATTCGGCCCGCCTAAAAGCCTTTCGTCAGGTTTTTAGGCTTCGCGGAAAATCTCACTACGGTGGGAGAATGGAGTGGGTCGAGATAGACGGCTCGTACGGCGAGGGCGGTGGTCAGATACTGAGGACGAGCGTGGCCCTCTCGGTGATCACCGGAAAACCGGTTAAGATAACCAAAATCCGCGCCAACAGGCCGAGCCCGGGTTTAAGGCCCCAGCACCTCCACGGCATTCTCGCTTTGAAGGAGCTGAGCAACGCGAAGGTCAAGGGCGCGGAGGTCGGCTC
>JAGHBN010000107.1 GCA_021160985.1 Thermococcus sp. | reverse complement strand
GTTCCTATGGCCTTGGAAAGCTTGTGGACGAGGTAGTTCTCCTCGAGGGTTATCTTCTCGCTTCCGAGGAACGCTATCGCTTCTGGGCCGTATGTCTCTTTGATTTCCTTAATCTTTTCGGCGATCATCCTGTAGGCCTCATCCCAGCTTATCTCCTCGAACTTCCCTTCGCCCTTCTCTCCAACGCGCTTGAGGGGCTTCTTGAGTCTCTTGGGGCTGTTTATGAACTGGTAGGAAGCAACGCCCTTTGGACAGAGCTTTCCGCGGTTGACGGTGGGGTGGTCGTAGTCGAACTCAATTCTCCTGATGTAGCCGTTAACGCTGACCGCGTAGAACCTGCAGCCGACGGAACACCATGGGCACACAACAGGTACGAGCTTTTCAGCCACATTCATCACCTCTGAATATATTGACTGACTAGTCATTTGCCTTTGTACCTTAAATATCTTTCGTGCACAGGATTAAACAGCCTTGTAAACAGAACGGCAGGGATAAAACGTAAAGTGTTTCACAGATGTTATACCAAAAGGGTTCATATCTCAGCAGAGAGCTTAAGGTATGATGTAACGACATCCACTAAGTGGTTCAGGTACTCCTCGTCGCTGAAACCAACACATTCCTTCGCGTGCAGATAGTGGAGCAGAGAACCGATAAAGACCTGAAAGGCAACTAGGGCCTGAGCAAACCCAACTTTCGTGTAAACCATTATCCTGCGGGCCCCAGTTCTAAGGAGCTCAGAGCAGGATTCATGATAAAGCAGATTAAGGGATTTACTCCTTTTTCTCATAGCTAAGAGGCTGAAGAATATCTCACGGCGGTAGTTTTTACCGTAGAATTCCAAAAACTCCCTGCCCAAGGCCAGAAGAAATTCCCTGAGAGTGGGGTACGAAACAGTGATGTAAGGGTCTTGAAGGGAGGGAAACGCAGCTATGGGCATGGCATCAATGGCAATCTCCTTTATGAGGTCATCCTTGCTCTTGAAGTAGAGGTAGAACGTGCCCTTTGCGACCCCAGCACGGTTAACTATCTCATCTACAGTGGCCTTATCAAAACCCTTCCTTGCAAAGAGCTCCATTGCTGCGGAGACAAGCTTTTCGCGGGTTTTGCTTGGGGACTTCATGAACGCACCCTCGCTTCTGACTACTCAGTCATTTACCTTATTAAGGTTATACTCTGAAAGGATTTAAACTTTCCGCTTCGTGGGGTACAGTTAACAAAAATTCCATAATCTCTGACTTTCGAGTGGTGTACTTCACATCATTCATGTAGGGTTGCCGGGCGCGTACTAGCCTTTCACAGCCCCGCCCTTCTCTGACTGACTGGTCGGGAAAAATATATAGGCAAATAATGCTCCACCCAGAGTTGGTCGGTAATCATGGCTCTGATGCTCGCGGGAAGGGTCGTTGAAGTTAAGGACGGAAGGGTGATAGTGGACGTTGACGGCCATCTAAAGGAGGCAAGGCTGGACTTCATCAAGGACGTAAAACCGGGCGACTACGTGAGGGTTTACTACGGTATAGTCCTCGAGAAGGTCAGCAGGGAAGAAGCCGAGGAGACCCTCGCGAGGTGTTCTTATCACCGCTCAAGAAAGCTTGAACTGACCTTTACGGTTCCAAACCGGAAGTTTTAGAAAAGCTAAATAGGACTGTTATCCACCTACGAAGGGGTGAAAAAAATGTGTCTTGCAACTGTCGCGAAGGTGCTTGAGGTTGACCGTGAGAAAAGAACGGCGTGGGTTGATTTTGGGGGAATAAAACGCGAGGTCAGGATTGACCTGCTTCCAGATGTCCAGGTTGGAGAATACGTCCTGATCCACACGGGGTTTGCAATCGAACGGGTTGACGAGAAGACTGCGAGAGAGATACTGTCGGCGTGGGAAGAGGTATTCAAGGTCGAAGAGGATGCCCTCGGAGGCTACTACTACCCGGGTGATTGAGATGGAGGGCATAAAATCAGTTGTCGCTCCATACAGGGACAGGGAAGTGGCGAAGAAGCTCGTTGAGAAAATCCATGAAGAGGCCAAGGGTCTCGATGAACTCCGCTTCATGCACGTCTGCGGGACGCACGAAGATACTGTAACCCGCTCCGGAATCCGCTCCCTCCTGCCCGAGAACGTCAAAATACTCAGCGGGCCGGGCTGTCCGGTGTGCATAACCCCCGTCGAGGACATTGTCAAGATGCAGGAAATCATGAAGATGGCCTACGCTGAAGGGGATAAAATCATCCTGACGACTTTTGGAGATATGTACAAAATCCCGACGCCCCAAGGAAGCTTTGCGGACTTAAAGAGCGAGGGCTACGACGTGCGCATTGTCTACTCGATATTTGACACATACAAAATCGCAAAGGAGAACCCCGACAGGACGGTAGTCCATTTCAGCCCCGGCTTTGAGACAACAACCGCCCCAGCCGCCGGAATGCTCAATGCGGTCGTTGAGGAGGGACTTGAAAACTTCAAGATATACTCCGTCCACCGCCTGACCCCCCCTGCAGTCGAGACACTTGTAAGGCAGGGAACGCGGTTCCACGGGCTGATAGACCCCGGCCACGTCTCAACGATAATAGGCGTGAAGGGATGGGAGTACATAACGACCGAGTACGGAATACCCCAGGTCATCGCGGGCTTTGAACCTGTGGACATGCTCATGGCAGTCCTTCTGCTGATAAGGATGGTCAAAAACGGAGAGACCCGAATAATAAACGAGTACACCAGGGCGGTTAGGTACGAGGGCAACGTAACGGCTCAGAAGCTCATAGACAAGTTCTTCGAGGTAAAGGACGCCAAGTGGCGTGCCCTCGGGGTCATGCCCAGAAGCGGGCTTGAGCTGAGAAAGGAGTGGAAGGAGCTCGAAATAAGGACATACTACAACCCAGAAGTGCCAAAGCTTCCTGACCTTGAAAAGGGCTGTCTGTGTGGGGCAATCCTCAGGGGACTGGCGTTGCCGCCTCAGTGCCCGCACTTCGGGAAGACCTGCACGCCTAGGAGCCCCGTCGGCCCGTGCATGGTTTCATATGAAGGAACGTGCCATATATTTTACAAATACGGGGCGTTGTTCTAACACCAAAGGTTCAAAACTCCCCTCCCGTTTTCAACTTTTGGTTTTGGAAACTTATAAAGGTTCTAAATGTAAAAGGAAAAGCGGTGGAACCTATGAAAGCTTACCGGGTTCACGTTCAAGGCATCGTCCAGGCCGTCGGGTTCAGGCCGTTCATCTATAGAATAGCTCACGAACACAACCTCAGGGGCTACGTCAAGAACCTCGGGGATGCGGGAGTCGAGATAGTCGT
>JAGHBN010000019.1 GCA_021160985.1 Thermococcus sp. | reverse complement strand
AGAGTCTTATTGCAGCAAAAGACTCCATAAAGACTGTCGTGCCGGTCGTTGTCTTTCAATTCTCCTAGAGTCTTATTGCAGCAGGGCGGAAAATCCGTCCGTTTGCCCAATAGAGAGTTGTGGGCACTCGAATATTTAAGCTTTTCTGGAAACCTCCGGTGCTGGAACCTCGGCAGGCCTCCAATTCGGGCAGTTCCCTGGCTCTGCTGGGCCGTCCGGCGGATGAAAAGGGCGCCGTGTTTTGATGAACATGCATGTTCATGGGATTTCCCCGGGCCTCGGGGGGCTGAAAACAAAAACGGGCTGCTCTTCTACTTGTAAACTGGAAAAGGTTCAGTTTTAACTGGGGTGAGGGCGTTTTGACCTCCCGGAGCTCTGCGCTCCGGTTTTCGAAAAAATTTCGTTATAACTTGTGGGTGCAGGTGTAACGCATGGGTATATTTCTATACCGGGGATAATCGTTTTCCTCGGGACGGAGAAAGGGGATTTTTAGAATTCCGGGGATTTGGGAGGAGAAAATCCCTAACGGCGGGATTTTAACGTGATAGGACCTTGAAGCCCAGCTTCCTCAGCCTCCAGACTATCTCCAGCGGGAAGCCGACGACGTTGTAGTAGTCGCCCCTTATCCACTCCACGAAGAGGCCCGCCTTTCCCTGTATGCCGTAGGCTCCGGCCTTGTCCATCGGCTCGCCGGTGGCGATGTAGGCCCAGATGATGTCGTCGTCCAGCTCGCGGAACTTCACTTCAGTCGTCACTGCCCCGGTTATCTCTTCCCCTTCGTGCACTATGCAGTAGCCCGTCGTGACCCTGTGAACCCTTCCGCTGAGAAGCCTGAGCATCCTGAATGCCTCTTCCTCGTCTCTCGGCTTGCCGAGGATGTGGTCGTCTATGCTGACTACGGTATCGGCACCGATGACGGTTCCTCCCACGCGGCTGTGGACTTCCCTCGCCTTCCTCCTGGCCAGCTCGAGAGCGTGCTCAGCGGGGTCTTCTCTGCCGCACTCCTCGCTCGCTCTGCTAGGAATGACCTCGAACTGCTCTATAAAGCGGGCAAGTATCTCCCGCCGCCTCGGTGAAGCGGATGCAAGAACCAGCATGGTATCGCATCTCGGGGAGGATTAAAAAAGGTTGCGGGGGAGTGAGGGGTCTGGCTCATTCAGTCTTCTCAAGCTTCCTCTCCAGCGCCCTTATCTCGCGCCGGAGTTCCCCTATCTCCGAGCTCAGCCTGCCGAGTTCCTCGGCAACACCCCGGAACGTCCAGCCGACTGCGGCGAGGGCCAGAATTACCATCAGAACGAAGGGCCACCCTCCCGGACTTATTAGGAGGAGTATTGAAAGCACGATTATTGCGAACCCACGGGTGGAGACGTCAGCCATCCGGATCCCCCCTCTGGCCTTTCAGGGACTCCAGCTCTGCCTTCAGGGACTCGAGCTCCCTTTTCGTATCCGCGAGGTTTCGTCTGGTTTCCCCCTCCTTCCACATGAGCGTTCCAAGGAGGACTATGAGAAGTCCGGGCCCGATTGCACCGAATACCACCATTGCCAGGAGGCCCAGGCCGGCGGTTATCGCCCCGGCCGCCTCAAGAGAGTCGTAATCCGCCATTCCTATACCTCCCTGAGACCTTTGCCTCTGTATTGGCACTGCGGGCCCTTCCAATAACTGCCTCGGGTGGCAGAAGGTACTTCGGGCCCACAATTACCACCAATTAAAAGAAGAAAGCAAACTATAAAAAGTTTGCTCAAAGGGCCGCCCAGATGGGTATGCCCGCATCGATGAGCCTCTTGAGCTCCTTGCCTATCGGCGTGCTCTTGCTGACCTTGACGAGGCCCTTCTTGCTCGGCGTCGCGGTGAAGACGTACTGCTCGCCGCCGTAGAACTTGAGGGGCTTCTTCGCGTAGTCCGGTGAGACCCTCAGGACTATGGTCTTCTTCTTTTCCTCGACCTCGACGGGTATCTTCTCCTTGGGCTTCTCGGCTTCCCTCTCCGCGAAGCTCTTGACGTCGATGCTTATCCCTATCCTCTTCTCAAGCTCGGTTATGCGCTTGCCCTTCTTGCCAATTATCGCAGGGATGTCGAACTCGTCCGCGTAGATCACTGCCTTGTGCGGGCTGACTATCTCGACTTCGGCATGCACATCCGGCAGGAACTTCTTGATCTCCTGCTTGAGCCTCTTCTCGGCGAGTCTCAATGCCGGAGCCTTCTCCTCCTTCTTGACCGGGACGACGCTTACCTCTTCACCGTAGGTGTAGATCTCGTACTCCAGCTCGCCGGTCTCGAAGTCCCTGACCTCTATCACCGGCCTCGCCAAATCCTCCTCCTTCATTCCGCTCGGAACCTTGACGAGGTACTCAAGGGTTAGAACCTTCGCGACCCTTCCAGCCTTGATGAAGAGCACGGTGTCGACTATCTGGGGTATCATTCCTAGCTCCACCCTTCCGATGAAGCGCTGTATGGCGTCGATGGGCTTCGTGGCGTGGACGACGCCGACCATTCCAACGCCGGCGAGCCTTAAGTCGGAGTAAATCTTGAAGTCGCTGGTCTTCCTCATTTCATCGAATATCGTGTAGTCCGGCCTGACGAGGAGCAGTATGTCGCCCGTAAACTCCATCCTGCCCTTCAGGGCTGTATACTGCGTTATCTCCTCGCCCACCTGCAGGTCCCTCGGCTTCTCCATCGTCTTGACGATCCTGCCCATGCTCGCGTACCACTCGGCCAAAGCTTGAGCAAAGGTCGTCTTACCCTCACCGGGAGCACCTGCTATAAGAAGGCCCTGGGCCTTGTCCTTGAGCCTCTCGAGGAGCTTCTCGCTGAGCTCATAGTCCTCAATGCTGAGCTTTTTGACCGGCCTTACGGCGGTGATTTCAATCCTGTCGGCGAAGGGCGGCTTTGCTATGACTATTCTGTAGTTCCTGAGCTGGACTACCGTTGCCCCGGGCTCGTCGAGCTCGATGAAGCTGTCGGATTCTCTCTTGGCCCTCTCGACTATGTCGTCCGCTATCTCCTCAAGCTCCTCATCCGTGAGCGGTTCGTCGCGTATCGGGACGAGCCTCCACTCGCCGGGTCTGCCCGTCTTGGCGAGGGGCCTCACGCCGGCCTTGAGGTGGACGCTCATCGTCGTCTCGTCGAAGAAGTCCTCGAGGCGGTGTTTTACCTCCCTCTTGGCGGTCAGGTAAATCACTTCTATGCCCTTGGCAATCGCTATATCGCGCTGAACCCGGTCGCCGGTGATTAGCGTCGCGTTGAGCTCTCTAGCCGCCTCGCGGACCATGTGGTCTATCTCGCCGGCCTTAGCCCGTTTAATCTGCCAGAGATCGGGCCTCTCTCCGTAGAACTCGAGAAGGATTTCCCCCCTGTCGGTCATGTCGCGGAGCTTCTTGAGCTCTTCAAGGCCGGTGTGGCCTATCGCCTTTCCCTCGTTGGCCTGGTGCTCTATCTCCGCTATGACGGCCTCGGGGATAACCACCTTCACCTTCTCACTGAGGGTTGAGAGGAACTGCGTGAGCCTTCCGTCGACTATAACGCTCGTGTCTGGGACAAAAACTCTCATATCTCTCACCATGCTCGGTGTGAGGCTAAAGGTTCATAAAGGTTTAGTTCAAAATAATTTGGGGGAAAAAATGGGCAGGCTAATATCAATTGCCTCTGGCAAAGGGGGCACGGGGAAGACAACAACAACGGCCAACCTTTCCATAGCCTTGGGCAAGCTCGGCTTTAAGGTCTGCGCCGTCGATGCCGACCTGACAATGGCGAACCTGAGCCTCGTCATGGGAATTGACGATGCCAGCGTCACACTTCACGACGTTCTTGCCGGCAGGAACTTAATAAAGGACGCAATATACGCCACTGCTTTTGAGAACGTTTACCTCGTTCCGGCAGCCATCGACTGGGAGCACGTAATCCGGGCGGACCCCAGGAAGCTGCCCGAGGCAACTCAGGAGCTAAAGGGGATGTTTGACTTTGTGCTCATAGACTCACCTGCGGGCCTTCAGATGGACGCCATGAACGCCATGCTGAGCGGGGAGGAGGTACTGCTCGTCACGAACCCGGAAATCTCTTGTCTTACCGATACGATGAAAGTTGGGATTGTTCTCAAGAAGGCCGGTCTGGCCGTTCTGGGCTTTGTGCTCAACAGGTACGGGGCGAGTGAAAACGATGTGCCTCCCGATGTCGCTGAGGAGGTCATGGAGATTCGCCTTCTGGAGGTCATCCCTGAGGATCCAAATGTCAGGGAGGCGACTCTCGAGGGGATCCCTGTGGTCGAATACAAGCCCAAGTCCGAGGGGGCTCAGGCGTTCATGAGTCTGGCGGAGAAAATAGCGAGGATCGCGGGGGTAAAGGCAAGGGTGATGGGATGATCATCACTTTTGTTGGTACGGCCGGAAGCGGCAAGACAACCCTCACGCGGGCTTTTGGGAAGTATCTCGAGGAGAAGGGACATGCCGTTGGTTATGTGAACCTGGACACGGGCGTTAAAAGACTCCCGTATTCTCCGGATGTGGATGTCAGGCAGGATGTTACCGCTTGGGAGCTCATGGAGGAGGGTCTCGGGCCCAACGGGGCCATCGTGGGGAGCTATGATAGGCTGGTGCCGAAGGCCGGGGACTACGCCGAGCGGATTCTAAAGCTCGAATCAGAAAGGGACTACGTTCTGATGGACACACCTGGGCAGATGGAGACGTTTCTCTTCCACGATTTTGGCCTGAGGCTTATGGACGGTCTCCACGACGTTTTGACCGTTTACCTCTTCGGCCCTGAAATCCTTCGGAAACCGGCGGACTACTGCTTTGTCCGCTTCTTCGGGCTCACGATAGACCTCCGCCTAGGCACCACGACGGTGCCGGCCCTCACAAAGGTTGATACCACCGACCTCGAGCGCCACAGGAAGTACCTGGAAGACGTGGACTATCTGAGGGCCAGGCTAAAGCTTGAGCCTTCCATGCAGGGCCTCCTGGCCTATCGGCTCTGTTCGGTTCTTCCGGAGCTATCCCCTCCGACTAGGGTGCTGTACATCTCCGCCCTAACCGGGGAAGGTTTTGAAGACCTCGAGACTGTTGCCTACGAGCACTACTGCACCTGCGGCGACTTAACGTAGTCAATCAAAAGGCCCTCTTTTTGAAACGATGTTCACATGTAAGTCACCTTGGAGTGTGACCATTTCAGGAAGAAAACGGGAACCCTTTTCTTATGGGGGGCGAAGAAGTCCCGGGTGAGAAACTTGTGCCTGATAGCGGGAGGAGTCGGTTCAAATCTGAAGTCCAAGTTCGTGAGGATGATAGAGGCTGGCAAGCACAGGGGCTCCGATGCATTTGGCGTGTGGACGGATGAGGGCGTACTGAAATCACACGACTTTGGAGAAGTTCGGGAGATTCCGGACGGCCGTGTGGGGCTCCTCCAGTGCAGGCTCGCAATGAGCGGGTCCAAGCTGTACAACCAGCCATTCGTCAACGAGCTGGCCCTGGTTCACAACGGCGAGGTCTACAACTATCCCCAGCTCAGGGCATACCTTGAGGAGAGGGGGGTATCCTTTGAGAGCGATGTGGACAGCGAGGTTATTCTGAGGCTCCTTGAGTTCTTAATGGGGAAGGGACTTTCTCCGGTTGATGCTGTTAGAAGGGCGATGGGGCTCCTTGAAGGCGACTACGCAGTGGCGTTCCATCTTGACGGAAAGCTTTACCTCTTCCGCGACCCGGTTGGGGTTAGACCGCTCTACTACTCGAGGCGTGGCTTCTTTGCCAGCGAGAAAAAGGTGCTCTGGTCCATCGGGGAGGAGGCCATCCCCGTCAATCCCGGGGAGCTGGTGGTAATCTCCCGGAACGGCATATCCGGGGAGAGAGTGTTCTCCCTCACCGGGCTGAGGCGCAGGGAGTTATCGGAGGAAGAGGTCCTTAAAGCGCTAAGAACAACTCTCAGACACGCTGTTAGGGGCAGGAGTTCAAAAAAGGTGGGAGTGCTCTTTTCAGGGGGCCTCGACAGCTCCCTGATTGCCCTGCTGGCGTCGGAGTTCGGAGAAGTCGTCCTTTACACCGCAGGTGCAGAGGGAAGCCCGGACCTTGGGTGGGCTAGAAAGGTAGCGGAGGCCCTTGGATTGCCCCTGAAGGAGCACGTCTTTGACCGGGATGAGGTCGAGAAGCACCTTCCGAGTGTGATGAGGGCCATTGAGGAGCCGAACCCCATGAACCTTTCAATAGGCCTTCCCCTGTACTTTGCCACGAAAACCGCTGCAGGGGATGGTGTCAGGATTCTGCTGAGTGGAGGGGGAGCCGACGAGCTCTTCGGGGGCTACCACAAGTACCTCGAGAACCCTTCCCTGATGGAGTCGGACCTCCTGGAGATGGGTGAGAAGAACCTCGCCAGGGACGACAAGATAGCAATGCTGAACGGCGTGGAGGGAAGGTTCCCCTATCTGGCTCTCCCGGTGGTCTCTGCGGCTCTGAACACTCCTCTGGAGCTGAAAATACGGGGCGGAACCAGGAAGTGGGTCCTCAGGAGGCTCGCCATCGAGCTGGGTCTTCCGGAGGAGGTTGCAATGAGGGAGAAGAAGGCCGCACAGTACGGAAGCGGGGCTCAAAAGATTTTGGAATCCATCGCCAGGTCAAGGGGCATGCATCTCCGGGAGTTTGCTGAGGCCATTTTCAGGGAGACCTTCGGCGGTTTGGGGTCTGAGCCCCCGACCAAAACTCTTTTTTGATTACCCGCGAAGAGGCCGTGATGGCAATGAGGATACTGATGGTAGGCCACTATCCCCCCCACACGGGAGGCGTTGCCCAGCACCTGGATAACCTCGTGAGGGAGCTGAGGAAAAAACATGAGGTTCACGTCCTTACCTACGGTCCGGTAATCCCGAGGGAGTTTGAGAAGGACTACGTCCACCAGGTAACCGTACCCCCGCTTTACGGGCTCAGGGGTACTTCTTTCACACTCCTTGGTGCGGGGAAGATTCTGAGGCTTCATAGGGAGCACGACTTCGATTTAATCCATGCCCACTTTGCGGGCACCACGAGCTTTTCCGCTGTGATAGCGAGGTCAAGGCTCGACGTCCCCCTTGTTGTAACGGTCCACGGGAGCGACCTTGAACACACCTCCAACCTTCCCCTCGGGGGTTTTTACGTCTCCCGCTCGCTGGAAAGAGCCGATAGGGTGATAGCGGTTAGCAGGTGGCTTGCCAGGAAGGCGGCGGCGCTGGGGGCAAGAAACGTGACAGTCATCCCGAACGGCATCAGGCCTCTGGAAAGCGAGCCCGGCGAGAGAAAGTACGTTACTTTCATAGGGACTCTGAGGGAATACAAGGACCCCTGGACGTTCATACGGCTTGCGGAGCACTTTCCTGAGGTGCTTTTTCTGGTTGTGGGCGACGGCCCGCTCAGGGCAAAGCTTGAATCAGAGGCCCCGCCCAACGTGAGATTCCTCGGCTATAGGGAAGACGTGGGGCGGATTCTCTCCCGGACGCTCCTCCTCGTTCTCCCCTCCAAGAGAGAGGGGTTTGGGCTGGTGATAGTTGAGGCAAACTCTCTGGGAGTCCCGGCCGTGGGAAGACGGGTGAGTGCCATTCCAGAGCTCATAAGAGATGGGAAGAACGGATTTACGTTTGAGACGTTCGATGAACTTCTGGAGGCCGTGGAAAAGCTTTTGGAGCCAAAATTCAACAGGAAATCGGGGCACATTGGCCGCAGGCTTTCCCGCGCGTACTCGTGGAGGAACGTTGCAGAGAGGGTTGAAGGAGTTTACAGAGAGCTGCTGGGATAATTTTTTAACGCTCTCTTCCAAGCTGGGGGTGGTGAGGGAATGACGGTAGTAATCAACATGCGAGAGGGTGTTGACGCGAGAAAGATAAAACTGGCCGCGAGATTTATACTGAATGGAAAACTCGTGGCGTTTCCCACCGAGACCGTTTACGGCCTCGGCGCCGATGCCCTAAACGAGGAGGCGGTTAGGAGGATATTTGAGGTCAAAGGCAGGCCCCCCGACAACCCGCTGATAGTCCACATATCCCGATTTGAAGAGCTGGAGAAGCTGGCCTCCTATGTTCCCAGAGAGGCAAGAATTCTCGCCGAGAGGTTCTGGCCGGGACCGCTGACCATGGTTCTTCCGAAGAAGGAAGAGATGCCCCTCGTGACTACTGGCGGTCTTGACACCGTGGCGGTTAGAATGCCGTCTCACCCGATTGCAAGGGCGCTGATAGAAGAGAGCACCCCTATAGCAGCTCCATCCGCCAACATAAGTGGAAAACCGAGTCCGACGCTGGCGGAGCACGTCATAGATGACTTCTACGGAAAAATCGAGTGCATCATCGATGGGGGGGAAACTGCGGTTGGAGTGGAGTCCACGGTAGTTGACCTGACCTCTGAGAAGCCGGTTCTCCTGAGGCCCGGAGGCCTTCCCCTGGAGGAGCTGGAGAAAGTCATAGGGGAAATTGAGATACACCCCGCCGTCAAGGGGAAGCTCACCGACGTTGCAAAGTCCCCAGGCATGAAGTACAAGCACTACTCCCCCAACGCCCAGGTTATAGTGGTGGAGGGAAAGAGAGAGGACGTCAGGAGAAAGATAGAGGAGCTCGTTGATGAGTACCGGAAAGAAGGGCTCCGCGTGGGGGTGATGGCCACCCAGGAATACGAGGCGGACGAGTTTTTCCACCTTGGGAGAAGCGAGGAAGAGGTGGCGAGAAACCTTTTCAAGGCTTTAAGAGAACTGGATAAGAGGGGCGTTGACATCATCATTGCGGAGGGGATAGAGGAGAGGGGTCTCGGGTTTGCCGTGATGAATCGGCTGAGGAAGGCCGCTGGATATCGGATTGTGTGGGTGTGAGCAACCCTTAAATATGAAACTTCCAAACAGGCTGAGAGGAGGTATTGCCGTTGATAAATGGGCTTGATAACAACCCCGTGGTCATGGAAGAGATGGCAATAAAACTGCTGAACGATGGGAAGACCAAAGATGGATTGAAGCTCATGCTGAGAGCCGCGAGGCTCTATGAGGATGAGGGCAGGAAAGAGGACGCCGCTAGATTGTTCAAAAAGCTCGGGTTCATTATCTTTAGGAGGACCGGTTCGATTGAAAAAGCAAGACCTTCCCTTCTCAAGAGTGCCTATCTCTACATAGACCTGATAGATGATTTGCTTTCGGCTTTTGATATTGATATAAGCACGCTTGACACGTACTGCCTCAATGTTCTTGAGATTTTCTTCGCCCTTAACGATGAAAGAAACCTTGTGAAGTACGGCTCGCAGTTTGCGGCCATTTATGAGGACCTCGGGAAGAGCTTTAAGGAAGCAGACGACGTTGAGGGAGCCATAGACGCTTATGAGTCCGCCTTCGTTTACTACAAACTCCTCGATGACGAGAGTTATAAACGTGTAGCTGAGGTTCTCGTGATGCTCTACGGGGGCATCGCGGAAAAGAATGTGGCGGAAAAGGACTTCCTTAGGGCCGCAGAGGCCTTCGAAAGGCTCGCTGTCTACACGAGGGCTCTGTTTGGCTACGATGCCCACTACACGGAGATGATGGAAACGGCCGCTCAGAACTTTGAGAAGGCCAGCAAGCTTTCGTATTCGGAGGGAGATCTCGACATGACGACAACCCTTCTCCTGAGGGCCGAGTATGCGTATCTTCTGGGCAGGAACTTCAGCAGGGCGAAGCTCATCGGTGTCAACACTGCCAGGATGCTGAACCAGATAGTCAGGGCTTACCGTTCCCAGGGCAGTGAAATGGATGCGGCCAGAAAGCTGGTCGAGCTGGCGGAGGCACTGATCGGCATGGGGAAGATCAGAGAGGGCATGCAGGCTTACAGAAAAGCCCTTGATGTTGAGACGAGGGTTCCCTTCCGCCTCAGGGTTAGGCTGGCCATTCTGAAGGAGAAGGCGGCCCTTGATAAAAGTGAGGCTCTCTTGGACAGGATTGACCTCATCGAGTTTTACAGCAGGCGTGGCAGGGAGTACCAGGCGCTTGAACTTGCAGAAAAAACCCTTAAAGAACTGGAGGAACAGTTAAAAGAGAGTTTGGAGGCCCTCTGGGCTGCAGAGGGCGTATATTAATCACTGCTGTGTCCTTACCTCTACCCTCGGGAGGGGCACGTGGTAGGGCAGCCGGAGCTCCTTTGCTAAGACCATGAGGACCGGGCTGAGCTCCATTGTAAGGAAGTTTACAGTCTCCGCGAACGCCATTGAGTCTATCTGTTTCTCCTTCTCCCAGTTGTCGATTATCTCATCCACCTTTTCCTTCTGGGGCGGCAGGTAGAGAACCTTTCCCTCAACAACCCCGTGGGCTATCTCCGGATTGTAAGCGATTTCATACGTGAAGACAATCTCCACTCCGTTTATCTTTCCGGTAGGGGTCACCATCTCCCCCAGCCTGACATCGTTGATCTTGGGGCTTATTCTGACCTCAACTTGGCCCTGCGGAATGCCGGAGGTCTCTTTCTTGAGCTCGATCCTCGTTATGTTGAATCCGAGCACGACCATTTCCTTCACCTCCACAAAAAATCTCAGGCCCCATTTAAAACACTATCGGTAGGCCTTTAAGCGGTTTGGAGAAAGGAAGATTGATGCCGAGGGAGAAGGTCGTCCGTATCTGGGATGAGAGGGAAGTTGTTTATACGCCCAAGAGGTGGCGCTACCTCTGGGAGAAAAGGGAAAAGGCGCTGAAGATAATGGGGCGCCTGGCCCAGTTCGACCCCCAGCTCTACGGTAGCGTCGCCAGGGGAGACGTCAGGAGGGAGAGCGATATAGACATCTTCATCCCATACCGCGTGCCTGGGTATCTTATCGAGCTTGCCCTTGAGGGGCTGGTGAGCAGAAGGAAGATAGTCATGGCCACCCCTTGGCACCTCATCAAAGGAGTCATCGAGATAGGCGAGGAGACAACGGTAACGTTCCCCCTCATCGACCCCACGGACAGGGAGCTTGAGTTCTACCGGTGGGGAGGGGCGCTCGATTTATGGGGCGTGAAAACGAATGAGCGCGTCCCGGGCGTCAACAAGAAGCTTATTCTGATAATTCCGACTGAAAAGGGTCACATTGAGAGAGAAGTCGTCGGGCGGGAGAGCGAGGTGGCAAAAATACTCGGCGTGAGCGTGGATATAGTTACCGAGCGTGTTCACGTGCTGACGAGGAGGGACAGCATCGGGAGGACCGGCATCTACATCAACGAGGAAGTCCCCGACTGGATGAGCTTCGAGGAAGCGCTGAAGGTGATAGCCGACCGCGACCCGAACGTCAGGAAAAAGGTGAGGGAAAGGGGAGGGATTTAGCAACCCTTATATTGTTCGACGAGAAGATTGATACGGTGAGAACGTGGAGACCGTTAATGTGAGGGTCCCGAAGGAATTCGAGAAAAAGGTTAAGGCCTACCTTCAGGAACGATTCTAAAAAAGACCGCAGGGATACTAAAAACGGAAAAATCGGCCACTGAACTTAAGGTGGAAATCTATGAAGAGCTTTATACTCTATTCTAAACAAAAATATGTGGGTAATGGACTGTGTGCAGTACATGAGTTTATAAAGGGTTGTACTGTATAGAGTACATGAGGGAAAACAGTGTGGCACAAGTTTGGGAATAATGAGTTCCTCAAGTTTGGATTCGTCGCGATTGTAATAATAATACCTGCTGTGATTGGCGGGATAATCGGGGGGAGTTCAGTATATCGGTCCAATCGCTACCGTTGTAACGGTTCTTATACTTGCGTTCCAAGCGCGGTCCAATAAGGAGGCTGCGGAGATTATGAGAGAACAGGCAGAAATAATGAGACAGAACATAATACTCTCGTTGAAAAAGGAGCATACAGCACAGCTCCAGTATAAAGCCCTAGAGCCTCTCCATGAGATATTCTCCAAGCTAAAAATGGAGAATAATAAATGAGTAGAAACACCTAAAGAACCTGGAATAAAACTCACGACTGTTGACGTCAGCACCCTTCTTAAGGACAATTCAGAGGACGACGAGAATCTTGGAGACTTCGATTTGTGGCATTTGCAACTTCTGTTAATCCAAATTTGGACGTATATCTTTTGTATGACCTTGTGAAGTATCATCTTCCAGGGGACATTATAGAGCATTTCAAACGGCTAGTGCTTGCAACGATCAAAGGAGATGAATCCAGCTTTAACGAGCATCTGGACAATATAAAGGGAACACTAAATGCGTTTAGAACTTTTATTGTGTTTTCAGACGAATGTCCATATATTAAGGGGGCCACAAACAAAAACGAAATTTCAATGTTAATTGAACAGATACATAAATTCAAGGAAGACATTAAAAAAGACAAAATTGAAACTGAAAATGAGGAGGTATTCTACTTCTGACAGCACTTCTCCTTCATGTGGGCGGGCAGGATTTCCTTGAAGCCCGT
>JAGHBN010000177.1 GCA_021160985.1 Thermococcus sp. | reverse complement strand
GCGCTACGACTTCTTCATTGCGGCGGCTCCATTGATGCCGAAGATCGGTAGGTACCTCGGTAGGTACCTCGGTCCAAGGAACAAGATGCCGCAGGTAGTGCCGCCGACAATGACCAACCTTGAGCCGATAGTTGAGAGGCTCAAGAGAACCGTCAGGATACAGCTCAAGAACAACCCGGTTGTCCACGCCCCGATAGGCACCGAGAACATGGACGACGAGAAGCTCGCTGAGAACGCCGAGGCAGTTCTCAACGCCATCCTCAACAAGCTTGAGCGCGGCGAGAACCAAGTGAAGTCAGTGTACGTCAAGACCACCATGGGACCGGCAGTTAAGGTGGAGAGGTGAGGGAGATGGCCCACGTAGCCGAGTGGAAGAAGAAAGAGGTTGAAGAGCTCGCGGAGATAATCAAGAGCTACCCAGTGATAGCGCTCGTCGACGTAGCCGGTGTTCCAGCTTATCCGCTCAGCAAGATGCGTGAGAAGCTCAGGGGCAAGGCACTCCTCAGGGTGAGCAGGAACACTCTCATAGAACTCGCCATCAAGAAGGCCGCCCAGGAGCTCGGACAGCCGGAACTTGAGAAGCTCATTGACCACATTCAGGGCGGAGCCGGAATCCTCGCCACCGAAATGAACCCGTTCAAGCTCTACAAGTTCCTTGAGGAGAGCAAGACTCCCGCTCCGGCCAAGCCGGGAGCGGTGGTTCCCAGGGACGTTGTCATACCCGCCGGTCCGACATCGCTTGCGCCGGGTCCGCTCGTCGGTGAGATGCAGGCCCTTGGAATCCCGGCCAGGATTGATAAAGGTAAGGTCAGCATCCAGAAGGACTACACCGTCCTCAAGGCCGGTGAGGTCATCACCGACCAGCTTGCCAGGATACTCAACGCACTTGGAATCGAGCCGCTCGAGGTCGGTCTCAACCTGCTCGCGGCCTACGAGGACGGGCTCGTCTACACTCCGGAAGTACTCGCGATAGACGAGCAGGAGTACATCAACATGCTCCAGCAGGCCTACATGCACGCGTTCAATCTCTCCGTCAACACGGCTTACCCGACGAGCCAGACCATCGAGGCCATCATCCAGAAGGCGTTCCTTGGCGCCAAGAACGTCGCTGTGGAGGCTGGCTATGTCACCCCAGAGACCGTCGAGGACATCTTTGGCAGGGCCCTGCGTGCAGTGCTGCTCATAGCACAGCAGCTGCCAGAGGAGCTGCTCGACGAGAAGACCAAAGAGCTTTTAAGCGCTCAGGCACAAATGGCTGTTGCCGCTCCTCAGCCTGCTGAAGAGAAGGTTGAGGAGGTAGAGGAAGAGGAGGAAGAAGAGGAAGCCTCCGAGGAGGATGCGCTCGCAGGACTGGGCGCACTCTTCGGCTGAGTTTCAATTTCCCTCGCATCCCTGAAACAATATGTGTGAAATGAAAAAACCTGAAGATGATTGGAGGTGTGAAAAATGGAGTACGTGTATGCCGCTCTGCTGCTCCACGCCGCTGGTAAGGAGATAACCGAGGAGAACCTCAAGGCCGTCCTTGAGGCTGCTGGAGTTACCCCGGACGAGGCTAGGATAAAGGCTCTCGTTGCCGCCCTTGAGGGCGTCAACATCGACGAGGTCATCGAGAAGGCCGCCATGCCGGTTGCCGCTCCGGTGGCCGTTGCCGCTGCCCCGGCTGCCGAGGCTCCGGCTGAGGCCGCCGCTGAGGAAGAGGAGGAAGAGGAAGAGGAGGCCAGCGAGGAGGAGGCCCTCGCCGGTCTCGGTGCCCTCTTCGGCTGAACTCCCTTCCCCTTTTGTCCGCCTTCGGGCGGACGCCTCAAAACTTTTCTTTGGAGTCGTTTGCTGCTCTGAAATAATTGGTTTTGGTTTTACGTCCTGCATCGTTGAGAAAAGTCGTTTTCGAGTTTTCAGGGCTGACAGGTCCGGTTGAGCTTATGCCCCTAAGTTAAACAAAACTTCAGAAGAGTTAAGTTAACCAAAAGTAAACTCATTCACTTGATAACTTTGGCCCCTAGTGAATTGGAAAGAGTGTGTCATGATACAACAGTTAGGTTCACTTTTGAGCGAACCCAGTGACGTTCGCCTATTATAAGTTTTCTTTTGATTGTCTGGTCACTGATCAGTTCATTGTAGGATCACTAAGAAATGCCTTGGGTCCTTGGATATTCCACAAAATTTTTAATTATTGAATCTACTTTTAAATGCATGAACTTGGAACATGTAGAGTCAGTTACTCCCATCATCAGTGTTCTCACAGCCACTATAACCTTAGGGGTACTCATTTACGTATATTTAGAGCACAGGAGAAAGCCCCTCCTTTACTGGTCAGTCTCTTGGGTGTTCTTCATACTAATGCAGGTGGCGTTTTATACAGAGAATAAAGAGAGGATTGCAATTTTCTACACCCTCTTCTCGGGAATGGTGATGTCAGGGGTGATAAAGTATCTCAAGGAGCATGCGGGGATGTTCTCCCTTCCGGAGATAATAGGGATTGTTCCTTTCCTCTTTGCCCTCTACGCCATGCTCTTAACTCATTTGGGGCTTCCCTATAGCTTTTTCTCTATTGAAGTTCCCTTTGTTGTCCTTTCAGGAGTACTCCTAGTGTTGGCAGGCATTGTTTTCGTGAAAATTAGTAGAAGGCACAGAGACAGCTTTTACCTGGGCATTGTAGTAATTGCGTTTGGCATATTCACTATCCTCTACCCGGTAAGGATGAGTTTTGCCAGATTTCATTATATGTGGAAACTTCTCGCCACTATTGTGTCCTTATTTGCAGCCTTTTTCATAATAAGGCTTGTACGTTCTAGGGAGTTCCTATTCTTTGAGGAGCACGTAGAGATGCATGTTTCCCTCGAACCTGGTGTTAAGATTATGACCCCTCGGGAGTATGAGCGGGTGAAGAAAGACCTCCAGGAGTATCCCGTGCTGGCGTTTGTTAGGGACTTACGCGTCCCGGAAAACTGGAAGGTATTTCACGTGAGCAACACCGTGCAGGAGAGGGCTATTTCTCCAACAAATCTTGCATACATGGTTCAGATGGTATCTGATTATCTTAGAGAAGCAAGGGAACAGGGGGTTGTGGGTGTCGTGGTGATAGATTGCCCAGAGTACTTGATAACATACAACAGCTTTGAAACAGTTGTAAAACTTTTAGCAACATTGGTGGATCGTGCGGTGACAAACAATGGTGCGCTTCTTGTAGTTGTGGACAAAGAAGCTTTGGAGGAACGTCAGTTTGCAATGCTAAGACGGATTCTTGGTGAGACTGCTTCCTCAAAAAGAAGCAAAATTGGGAGATTAAAAATATGAATAACAAGCGCGTTCTCAAATTAAAGTGAATTCAAGTCCTGAGAGCTCATTGTTTACCGATTTTAGTATTGCAAACTTGTATGCGAGCTTTCCTATATTACTCTTCTCTCTCTTCCCCACATTGACCTCAATTACAGTGCTTGCTACCTCCTCAAGCAGAGGTATGGCCACTGGAATAGAACGCTCTACAATATCAACATCGATGAAGAGGAAGACAATATGTCTCTTATTATCCCCTAAAGTCGATAGAATGTGCACTCTTTCCAGCACATTCTTTATAGACTCATCGTGCAAGAGAAGCTTTGCAAGACCCAAGATAATGTGGACAGTCACTCCCCCGTCGAGCAATGGTTCGTAAATCTTCTTAAACTTGTGTGCTTGAACCATTGGTTCGCTGATGTCGAGTTTCCCTATGACTTGTCCATTTTTTGAACTACCTCCAATTTTTATGACTTTGGTGTCGTTTATGAAAGCTGTGTTGAGGCCTGCTAACTCCATGTGCACCTTGTACCGGTGAAGGGTGTCCATGATATCACTAATAACTATCTGATACCCCCTCTCTTTAGCCCACTGTGCTATCTCAGAAAGAAGCATAATAGGCTCCACAATGGAGGTGCGCTTTATTAGCACAGTTTCACCGGGCTTGAGATGATCCAAAATCTCTCTTCCAACAACCATAGTACCCCCCCATACCAATTTTTCGCAACGTTGGCATTTTCTAACCCAGGGGTATTTAAATATTTGTGTTGTCGCTTAACTCATACTCCATAATTAAAAATGGCTTGAGGGATGACTTGTTAGGTGGATTGGGGGCTCTAAAGCTTAAGTCAGAAGCCGCTCCATCAATTGCAGGGAAGGTGAACGACGTAGAGCTTGAAGCTCGGGAATCATTACCCTCAACCCCAACATTTGACTACTGAGATGTTCCTGGCATGATCCAAGAGGTTCAGAAAAGTTTTGGCGCCCCGGCGGGGATTTGAACCCCGGACCTCGAGGTCCGCAGCCTCGCGCCCTATCCAGACTAGGCCACCGGGGCACAGCCACTAACCCTTCTCGGGGACGCTTTATAAATTTAACCGTCTCTGCTAACCGAAAGATTTATAAATTGAGCACAGGTGAGTATTCTACGGGCCTCAACTGCGGTGGTAGTCTAGCCT
>JAGHBN010000184.1 GCA_021160985.1 Thermococcus sp. | reverse complement strand
TTGAAGAGGAGCACGAAGTTTCCCAAATACGCCATTCTGAACAGCTCGTAGAGCGCGATACTCAGGGGGACGAGGGCACCGCCCACGTTTATCGCTATCACGGTCTTCCTCTCCGCCCACTCGAAGTACGGGACGGGATAGGAGATTCCAAAGACGCGGACCTCCCTCAGGGCCAGGATAGGCTCATAGGTGGTTTCCTCAGCAATTGGAATGTTTATGAAGCTCCCGACGAGCGCAAAGATGAAGAGAGTGAAGGCAACCTCCGGGGGGATACCGAGCTTTGCAAAGGCTGCAAGAACGATACCGGAGAAGAAAATGAAGATTATCACGAGCAGAAAGGAGAGGAGTATGAGGAAGGGAAACGAGACAGGGGGTATTATGAACCTTCTATTCATCCTCCACCACCACGTTCGCCCAGACCTGGGCGCCCTTGGCAATTTTCACCCTCTTTGCCCTAGCGAACCTCTCCGCGTTCCTAAGAACCCAGGCGTAGAGGGGCTTTCCACCGGAGTACTCGCGGAGAAAGCTCAAGCTCGCACGGTGCTTCTCAGAGTGTTCGGCGAGCTCCTCCGGAGTGAACGGGCCGACCACGTCCACCAGTTCGGCCTTTCCGAGTGCCTTTCCGCCGCTGAGGATGAGAATCTCTCCCCTGACCTTTGTCCTCGATTTCCTGATCTCCCAGACCTTTTCACCGTCCACTATCATGCTCGCGAACGGCTCCCTGACTATCAGGCCCTTCCGCTTCATGCCCATCATAGACCCCAACGCCCCCGGAACTTATAAACTCAGCGAACACGAAAACTTTAAGTCACCTCTCCCCAAACCAATTGGAGGAGGTATAGCCGATGAAGATTATCTGGTATGGACATTCCTGTTTCTGGATAGAGACGAAGGGCGTGAAATTCCTCATAGACCCCTACCCCGAGGTGGACGACGACCGAATTGGTGAGGTTGACTACATCCTGATAACCCACGAGCACGTCGACCACTACGGGAAGGTTGAGCTGCTGTCGAGGCTCCGGGACGCGACGGTCATCGGGCCCAAGCAGGTCTACATGATGGCGATAAGCGACGGCGTCACCAAGGCGAGGGAAATTCAGGAGGGAGAGACTATAGAGGTCGAGAACGGCGTGAAGATCACCGCCTACTACATGGAGCATCCATCGAGCCAGTACCCCCTCGGCTACCTCATCGAGGGCGACAAGAGACTCTTCCACACTGGCGACACCTACTCAACCCCCCACCTTCAGAGGCTCAGGGGAAAGGTTGACATCCTGCTCGTGCCCATAAGCGGCCGCTCAACTGCGAACGAGAGGGAGGCGGCGCAGATAGTTGAGGACATAAGACCAAAGATCGTGATACCGATGCACTACGGCACCTACGGCGAGGGCAGTCCAGAGAAACTCCGTGAAGAGCTCCGCAAGAGGCGCGTCTGGGTGATGGTGAGGGAGCCCGTCCTTTACGAGGAGCTCGAACTTTAGGTGTGACGCATGCTCTCAACGGGGGTAAAATCCATAGACGAGCTCCTTGGAGGGGGTTTTGCCGAGGGTGTACTCACCCAGGTCTACGGCAGTTTTGCCAGCGGAAAGACGACGCTGGCCATGCAGACCGGACTGCTGAGCGGGAAGAAAATCGCCTACGTTGACACGGAGGGGGGATTTTCCCCGGAGAGACTGCGGCAGATGGCCGAGAAGAGAGGGCTCGACCCGGAGGAGGCCCTCCAGCGGTTCATCCTCTTCACCCCCTCGGACTTCAAGGAGCAGAGGAGGGTTATAGGCTCCCTAAAACGGGTCGTTGATGGAAGCTTTTCTCTCGTCGTCGTCGATTCAATAACGGCCCACTACCGGGCCGAGGAGCAGAGGAAGAACCTAACCAACGAGCTCGCAAAGCAGCTCCAGGTTCTGCTCTGGATAGCGAGAAAGAACGAGGTTCCGGTCATCGTCATAAACCAGGTTCACTTCGACAGCCGGGCCGAGAGAACGAAGCCGGTGGCGGAGCACACTCTCGGCTACCGCTGCAAGGACATACTGAGGCTCGACAAGCTATCCACCCCAGGCATGAGGGTTGCCCTGCTCGAGAGACACCGCTTCCGCCCTGAGGGTTTGATGGCCTACTTCAGGATAACGGAGAGGGGCGTTGAGGACGTGGGCGAATGAGGTCCCCAAGGTCAAAGGCCAAAAAGCCCTCTTTCCTCAATTCCTCCTTATCTTCAAGCCCTCTAGCTATGATGCCGAACCGGTAATCCCCTTTTAGAGGGAGGAGTTCAGCCTTCCTCTCAAGGGACTTCAAAACCTTTCTCGCGTCCCTCAGGCCTAGGTCCCTCCACTTCACCTCGAAGAGGGCGACGTTCTTCCGGTCGTAGGCAACAACGTCTATTTCTTTTCCTTTGTGCCACCACATGCCAACGCGCTCCGGTCTGAAGCCGAGGTCGAGCCTTCTAACAAACTCCACGGCTATTCTCTCGTAGGTCTTACCAACGAAAGCCGGGAATTCAGCTTTGAAGCGCTCGAAAACCTTTCCAGGGTCTTCCTCAAGGGCGGTGTAGTTATGGTAAACGAAGCGGAACCAGAAGTTGAAGAATTCGTCGCTTATGCGATAGGCCACCCTTCTCGTCTTCAGCGGGTTCTCGGTGACGGGAACCTCCTTCGTCAGGTACTCGAAGTGGTTGGTCAGCTCGCTTAGATACTTGCCGACGGTCAGCAACTTCATACCCGTTTTGTCGCTTATCTCCTTTGGCGTAACGTGGCCGAGGCTGACGGCTTCGAGGATTGAAAAGTGCGCTCGATAGAACCTGCCGAACTCCAGCTTGAGGACGTTCAGGCCCTCTTCCCTCAGAGGGGCGAACTCGTCAAAGAAGATGCCCCAGAGCGCTTCAAGTGTGTTCCCACTGTAGTAGCGCGGGACGTAGAGGAGATACCTCGGCATCCCTCCCAAGGCCGAGTACAGTTCAACGAAATCCTTTGGGTTTACATCAATCAATGAACGCACGAATTTCCAAGCAGTCCAGAAGTCGAAGGGCCTCAGCTTAATCCACTCGTCCACCCTGCCAAAGAGGGGCTCCTTTCTGTCCATGAAGATTCGCTTAATCATGCCCACGTACGAGCCTACCGCGATGAGCACAAGGTTTGAGGTTTCCTTTTTCTCGTCCCAGAGCCTCTGGAGGGAGGAAAAGAAAGAAGGCTTAACCGTCCTGAAGTTCTGGAACTCGTCAAAGACCACAACCAGCCTCCCCTCCCGTGAGAAGTCGAGCAGGAACTCAACCAGCTCCTCGAGAGAGCTGAACTTTGACCTTACGTAAGGGGGAAGGTGGTCAGAAAGTCTCTCCTCAACCTCGCGTGAGTACTCCTCAAGGAGCAAGGCCTCGTCCTTCTCACCAACGAAGAAGTAGAGACCCTGCTTGCCCTTCAAGAACTCTCTGGCCAAGGCAGTCTTCCCGACCCTTCGCCTTCCGTAAATCACGAGGAAGCTTGAACCAGGGTAGGAGTAAACCTCGTTGAGCTTCTCAAGCTCGCGCTCCCTGTCGTAGAACATATTACTCACCGAGTATATTACTGAGCGAGTAATATTTAAGTGTTGCGGATAAAGGAAAAATCAGAAAATGTGCTCAAGCTCATCGAGGCTCAGCTTTCTTCCCTTCCTGCCCTTGAGGTACTTCTCTATCACGCGGTAGCCGCCTATCCAGAAAACTTTTTATCCCTCACATTCCAACTATAACCGGTGAGATTATGAGTCTGACAAAGGTAACTAGGAACTATCAGATTACTATACCAAGCGATGTCAGGAAAAAGCTTGGCATTAAAGTGGGGGACATCCTGCTCGTCGAGGTGGAGGACGGTAAGGTGGTTCTCAAAAAGAGCGAGCTTGAGCTCCCACTGCTTCCAGGCGGCGAGGGATTGACTGTTGAGGAAATCGAGGAGACTATTCTCGAGGGCATAGGTGAAGAGGAATGACCGTCATAGACACAAACGTCTTCCTGTACGCGATCCTGAGTGATTCCGAGCTCAACGGTGAGGCAAGAAAACTGCTGGCCGGGCTGGAGAGATGGGTCGTCCCGAGCATAGTTCTATACGAGCTCTACTGGTTTTTAATGAGAAGGGGATACTCAACTGAGGAGATCAAAGAAGTTGTTTCCTCCGTTCTCTCAAGCCCCAGGACAAAGGTTGTCGGAGACGGCGGGAAATACATAAAAAGGGCGCTTGATATGACAAAGAGCCCCAAACGCTTCAACGATATGGTAATCCTTGCAACTGCCCAAGACTTTGGAAGGCTCACCACATACGACAAAAAGTTAAGAAAAGACGGAGAGAGGCTCGGAATAGAACTGCTCCCCTAAACCCTCTCGTAGACTTCCTGGACGATCCTCAAGATGGAGCGGTAGAACTTCTCGCTTATGACCCCGTCCTCGTAGTGCTGGGTCAGCTTCTCTTTGTCCATTATTTCCTTCTTTCCGTCCGGCCACTTCACTATGTCAACTTCAAGATCTACGTAGCGCGCCCTGTCAGGGTAAATCTCGACCGGCGTGTTGATGTTGTAGTACTCCCCCTTCAGGTTGCCGTTCCTGTCATAATATCTGTGCACGAACCACCACTTTCCGGCCTCTATCTCGGTTATCGCATAGTCCCCAAACTCTATCGGGAGCTCGAGCCCATCGTAGAACTTCCCGGGCTTCAGGTGCCTTTTGATCGTCACCTTCAGCGGCTCCAGGGAGATTTCAACTATCTCCCCCGGCCCTACCCTCATCCTCTGGCCGTCCGGCTTGTAGTGGTCGAGGCTGAAGAGCCAGCCCTTCTTCGGTCCCTTGTTCCTGAGGAGGGCTTCCCAGAAGCCAATGCGCACCTTCTCGCTCTGGTTGGGAATCTTGGCGAGTATCCCCTCAGCTATGTCCACCGCAAAGCTCAGCTCGGGATCGTAGGCCTTTAGCTGATGGTGGCCGGGAACCGTCGGCACGACCTTGTTCCTAATATCATCGAGCTTCTTCTTGGCCCCTCCACCAAACTCAACCTCGTAGATGTTCCTACCCTCTATAA
>JAGHBN010000070.1 GCA_021160985.1 Thermococcus sp. | reverse complement strand
TTCGTTAGACAAACCGAATGGACTTTAACCCGACTGGGGGGTCAGTCATGATAGACCTTCTCGTAACATTAGCCTTCGTAGTCCCGCTCATCGGTGGGTTAATCCTCTTCAAGCTCGACGAGAGAAAAGCGGACGTGGTAATGCTGGCTTCATTCATAACGGCGATGCTCCTCCAGCTCGGCGTTGCCGTCATTTACCTTCTCGGCCACGAAGAGCTGGTTCACATTACCTACCTCAAGAGCACCCAGTTCGGTGAGGTTTACGGGATAATAATAGACCCCATGAGCGTTTTAATAGGAACCGTTGTGGCCGTCGCGGGGTTCATCTTCATGTTCTACGGCGTTGAATACATGAGCGAGAGGAATGTCGGCCACCCCGGAGGAAAGGGAAGGGGCCTCTTCTACGCTTGGATGACCCTTTTCGAGGGGGCAACGCTCGGCTTCATATACTCCTCGACCTTCCTCGGTCTGCTCATCTTCTTCGAGCTGATGGGTTTGGCATGCTGGGGCGTCGTGAGCTTCTACAACACTCCCGCAGGCAGGAGGGCGGGCTTCAAGGCCTTCGTAATCCCGAACGTAGGAGCTATGATAGGTTTCTACACGGCCATTTACATCGGCCTCACCCAGCTCCACGATTTGAGCCTGTTTTCGCTTTCCAAGGTCTCCCCCGACGTCAAGCCCTGGCTCTTCCTCGCCCTGCTCATAGCGGGATACACCAAGAGCGCCCAGTTCCCGACCTATTCCTGGATTCCCGACGCTATGGAGGCTCCAACTCCCGCTTCAGCTTTCCTCCACGGCGCGGCGATGGTTGAGATGGGCGTCTACCTCGTCGCGAGGGTTATCCAGTTCATAGGGCCCTTGCCACTCTGGATTTTCTACTTCATGGCCGTAATGGTCTCCCTCACGCTCCTAATCCCGATACTCAACTACCCCGTCCAGAAGGACGCGAAGAGACTGCTCGCTTACTCGACGGTGGCAGAGGCGGGAATAATGTTCGTTAGCCTGACCTACGCCGTCCTCGGCCTTACTGGAAAGGCCCCTGGGTTCGACATCGGCCTTAAAGCCGCGATGTTCCAGCTGACAACGCACGCCTTCGTCAAGGGCTTGGCATTCCTCACCGCTGGAACCTTCACGTACTCCCTCGGAACCCTCGACCTGAGGCGGATAAGTGGCCTCAGGCAAATCCTGCCCGTGAACGGCCTCGCTTGGACGGTAGCTCTCCTCGGTTTAGCGGGCCTTCCCCCGATGGGAATAGCCTTCAGTAAGGCGGAACTGCTGACTAACCTGAGCCTCGTCAGGGTCTC
This sequence comes from Thermococcus sp., assembly GCA_021160985.1. Lineage (GTDB taxonomy): Archaea > Methanobacteriota_B > Thermococci > Thermococcales > Thermococcaceae > Thermococcus. Next base: position 1,558 of record JAGHBN010000070.1, on the reverse strand, counting down.
CGCCCTGGCCTGGCTCCCGATACTGATGGTGCTGGCTGATTCGGCCGTCTTCCTCTGGGTCGGCCTCAAGTGGATAACGAGAAACGTCTTTGGAAAGCCAAACGTGGTAAGGGCGCACACCCACCCTATAATCTCAGCCTCTCTCATTGCACTGATAGTCCTGAGCCTCGTTTCAGCTTACCTCGCCTACCCGCTCGTTGAGGAGATAACATTCTACGGGGTGGTACCATGAGCCTCTACTTCCTGGAGCTGGCCCTCGGACTGCTCTTCATAGCGGCTCTGGTCGGCCTCTTCACAGGGAAGAGGACAGCCTATGCCTTCACGTTCCTCTCTTCACTGGCACTCTTTGGGGTCTCAATTGAAGGCCTCAAAGGCCTTGAGGGAGAGATTATGCCTTTCCTCCCTACGACGGTTAAAATAGACTCCCTCTCGGCCCTTTTCCTCTTTGTCGTAGCTTTCACAACCCTCGCTCTTTCACTCTACATCCCCTCCTACGAGGTCAGGGGCAACGTCAGATTTCTGACCATGGCCACCAACATGGCCCTCCTTTCGGCGGTTCTCTTCCTTGTTACGGACAACCTTGAGAGGCTTACCCTTGCGTACGAGCTCTTTGCGGTGTTTACCGCGGTCATGATTCTCGCGTCCGAGACGAGAGGTTCAAGGAAGGCCACATGGCGCTACCTGGTTCTCACGCAGGTCTTCGGGATAATCCCCCTTCTGGTGGTCAGCGGGCTTGCCTACGGTGCAGTGGGAGATTTGCACTACTTGACTTTCCACGCCCTCCGCGAGAACCTGGGGAACCTTCCTGTAAGGCCCGCGTTCCTTCTCGCCCTGTTCCTCTCGGCTTCCCTCGTCAGGAGCGGGGCCTTTCCGCTCCACGTCTGGGTTCCGAGGGTTTATCGCTCACTTCCAAGCCCATTTATTCCGGTCTTCCTCATCGGCGAGAGCCTTGGGGTCTACATGCTCCTGAGGGTTGCCCACTTCATCATTCCAACGGGTGAGGCCTTCGGATACATCATTGCGTTCATAGGGACGGTAACGGCCTTTGCCACCCTATACTCATTCAGGGAGATAAGGCTCAAGCGCAAGTTCGCATACCACAGCGTTATGGACGCTGGAATATCCTACTTCGCCCTTGGAAGCTCCCTGGTGCTCAGGGGAAGTTTCCTGGGAACGGTTGCCCTCCTCGGCACCCTCCTGCACGTCCTCTACCAGATCCTCTACAAGAGCGCCTTCTTCTTCGGCCTCGGCGCAATAGAGCACTACGGCGAGGAGCCCAACATATGCTCAATAAGGAAGCTCCTTAAGGGCCATGTCATGGCTTTCCTCGTCTCGCTCTCCGTGTTCTCAATGGCAGGAGTCCCGCCGCTTTCGGCGTTCGTGAGCAAGTGGCTGATCTATACCGCCCCGATGGGCACGACCAACGTCCTTCTCTGGCTCATGGTCGTCACGGTGGCTTTCCTTGGGATATTCCCGCTGGCTTCAATAATCCAGGTCAGGAGGGTAAACAGGCTCCTCTGTAAGAGAGAGGTAGAGAGGGAAGAGGTTCCCTTTGTGA
>JAGHBN010000046.1 GCA_021160985.1 Thermococcus sp. | reverse complement strand
TTCTCTTCGTTTTTGACGACGAGGACGTAGTCTCCCTCAGGAATTTTGATGTCATTAAGCTCGACGCTCTTCACGTGCTCCCAAGCCTTATAGTAGTTGAAGGGCTCGCCGTCCTTGAGCTTTTTGAGCTCTTCCTTCGTGAGGATGTAGACGCTTATATCGCCGTCTGCCCTCACGTAGCCGTTTAAGGTTGAGTCCCCCACGAGCCTGTACTCTCGGTAGTCCTCAAGGTTGGTTCTCCACTGATAGTTATAGGTGCCGTAGTGGGTTGCGAAGTAGTACGCTCCGGCACTTATCACCACGACCAGCCCGATAGTTAGCAGGATTATGGAGAGCTTTTTCATATGACCACCTGCAATAGTATACAACATAAGCTTAAAAGTTTTCCTGATTTGCTTGAGAGGCAAGTAGAGACACGAGTAATTTGAGAATGTCCTGCCTATTGTCTCCCAGTAGCTGAGATTTTGTTCGGTTTTTTATTGGCGTTTCCTCGACTTCTTTTAGGACTTCGAGTGTTATAGGCAATTGTCCACATAGTTCCACTCGTCTTCAAAATTTTTTCGAGGGTGTAGTGTCGTAATGTGCGCTGGTGTTCATTTGTTCATCTTATTGATGAGCTTTTATTCATGCTAGAACTAAAAATCCCATGGAAGCCTTTTTTGGATCCATTTCTGGCTTGAAATTGGCTTTCTTGAGTTTTACAGGTCCGAAAAACTTTATATTTCCAATAGAGCCAACCTCCAAGGAATGCACATTCCTAAAAGGTGTGGACATAAATGCTCATAAATGTGCAGGAGGTTTGGAAATGGCAGACGCCAGCTGGAAGGTTGGACAAGTTGGCTGGAAGCGTTCGGATTCCGACGAAACCTATCGTGAGATAACCCCCGCCGCTATAATACTGGGTGTCATCTGGGGCGCCTTCATGGCGGCCAGCTTCACCTACGCGGGAATGATAATGGGCTTCACCTCCGGCGGCTCGGCCATAGCTGCCATCGTCGGCTGGGGAGTCCTCAGGGGAATCCTCAAGAAGGGAACCGTCGTCGAGAACAACATCGTCCAGACCATAGCCTCTGCGGTCAACATCTCCGTTTCGGGAGTCATCTTCACCATCCCGGCGCTCTACATCATGGGCCTACACGAGGAGATAAACACCACGTACTTCTTCCTCGCCACCGCGGCCGGAGCGATACTGGGAATCACCTTCATAATTCCGCTGAGAAAGCAGATGATCGAGATCGACAGGCTTCGCTTCCCGACCGGAACTGCCGTTGCAACCGTCCTCAAGACCCCGGGAAGCGGAATCGAAAAGGCCAGGCTGCTCTTCCTTGGCATGGCCGTCAGCGCGGCCGTCTACCTCGTCCAGCAGTTCCCGGTGCTCGGCCTCCCGGAGATAATCCCCGAGTACATTGACCTCGGTGCCATACTCCACCTTCCCGAGTGGGTCAGCCTTGCCATGGCCCTCTCGCTGATGGTCTTCGGAATGGGCCTCATCACCGGAAGGAACTGTCTCATAGTCCTCGCCGGTGGAATACTCTCCTACTACATCATCACGCCCATAGTTAAGACCCTCGGCTGGCTCCCGAGCGACGTCACCGGCGGAGCGATCAGCGGCTTTGTCTACGCCAACATGACCAGGCCGCTCGGTATTGGAATGCTCCTCGGCGGCTCGATAGCGGGCCTCATACTCTCGATGCCCGTCATCATAGTCGCCCTCAAGAGCATAGCCAACGCGAGCAAGCTCGGAACCGGCAGGAACGAGGAGCTCCCGATAAAGTATCTCTACGCGGGAATAACCCTCGCCTTCCTCCTGCTGCTGGTCACCACCTACCAGCTCGGCGGCCTTGGAATCGGCAGGAGCCTGCTCACGGCCCTCGTCGGTGTCGCCTGGATATTCGTGGCGGCCCTGCTCGTCGCCATGTCCACCGGAATGACCGACTGGAGCCCGGTTTCCGGTCTCTCTCTCGTGTCGGTCATGATACTCCTCTACCTCACCGGCAAGCAGGTTCCGCTCACCATACTCCTCGGAGCCACCGTCGGTGTCGCCATCTCCGGCGCCGCCGACATGATGCAGGACCTCAAGACCGGCCACCTCGTCGGTGGAATTCCCTCCCGGCAGCAGAAGGTTGAGCTCCTCACCGCCTGGATAGGCCCGATAATAGCCCTCACCGTCGTCGGCCTCATCTGGAAGGCCTACGGCATCGGAAACGAGATGGTTCCTGCCCCGCAGGCCATGGCCCTCAAGTCCATGGTCGATGCTATCCTCGGCGGCAACGTCCCGGTGGACAAGTTCTTAGCTGGAGGAATCCTCGGCTTTGCGCTCTCAATGAGCGGCATACCCGGACTTGGAGTCCTCGTGGGTCTCTCAATGTACCTGCCGATGCTCTACATCCTGCCCTACGGACTTGGCTGTGTCGTCCATGACGTCCTCAAGAGGAAGAGGGGCCACGAGTTCATAACTGAGAAGGTGCTCCCGGTCGCGGCAGGGCTTATGGTCGGAGAGGCGGCAATGACGCTCCTGTTCGCCGTCCTCACAGTCATGGGAGTGCTCCACCCGTGAGGTGATGGAAATGAAGAAGCTCGTCGGAAACGTCCTGCTCACAGTGGGTCTCATCGGAGGCGCCATAACCGCCGCGAGGATACCGCCCATGTGGGGCGGTGTGGCCGTTTCCCTGGCCATAATGGGCGTTGGTATCTTCCTCAGGCGCCAGGGTGAGAAGGAGGAGCTCCACAGGGCGGCAGAGAGCGGAACCGGTGGCGTCAAGGAGCTCGACGCCCTCCTCACCGATGCCATCAGCAGGATTGAGAAGATAATGGACGCCCCGCGCGAGGAAGTCGTCAGGGAGCTCACCAAAGTCCTTGAGGAGCTCGAGGAGTTCGCCGAGAAGGCCCAGCCCCTCAGGATAGAGGG